>NZ_JBHWGD010000078.1:3263-22999 GCF_042733235.1 Kitasatospora sp. NPDC059722 | reverse complement strand
GCGCTCCCCTCCAGGCTGCCGCTCCGCCCTGGCGGCTGTGCCGGGGTCTACTGCCCAGGCCCCCCTCGGCTGGTACTGCGAACTGTGGAGCATAGGAGACTCGAACTCCTGACATCTGCCTTGCAAAGGCAGCGCTCTACCAACTGAGCTAATGCCCCTCTACGGCACCGCCGGTGCCGACGGGCACTAGCGTACCGGGTTCCGGCGGCCTACCGGTGCCGTCCCCCTGAGGGAATCGGGGGGCGCCCGGGGGGGGCGGGGGGGGGGGCCCCCCGCGCGGGGGCCCCGCGCCCACCCCCACAACGACACCACACCGCCCCCAGTCCGGAGCGCCCCAGCCCCACCGCCCGCGCGGCGGCCCCGCCGCCCGGGGGCGGCCCCCGCGCCCCCCGACCCGAGGAGGCGCGCGGAGCGCCCCCAAAGATCGTCGATCGTCAGATCGCCCGGAGGTCAGCGACCGGCCGGAACCGGGTCGGTGGCCTCGGTCCACAGGTCCTGCTCGGCGCGGTCCGCCTGGACCTGACGGTAGACAAAGAAGCCGCCGAGGGCGACCAGGGCGACCAGGAGAAGCTTCTTCACCGCGGGACCTCGTCCTTCTTGCATAAGTGGACTCAAGAGCCGAGTTCCGGCCGGAGTGACCGGGCCGACGAGTCCAGTTCTTTTCGAACGCCTACGGGGCCGCCGGGTGCCAGACTGCCCTTGCGGCCGATGATACACACCGGTGTCCCAATCGTGACCAGCCACCGCTGCCGCCAACCCCGCGCCCGGACCGCGGGATTGACGCCGGGAAACGCCGAAGGGCCCGGAGTGATCCACTCCGGGCCCTTCGCGGTGGTGGGCCTAACAGGACTTGAACCTGTGGCCTCTTCCTTATCAGGGAAGCGCTCTAACCGTCTGAGCTATAGGCCCTTGCCGCACTGAAAGATTAGCGGACCGACCGCCGATCCCCCAAATCCGTTCCGGCGGGGGTCGCGGCAGGGACCCCGGCGCCGAGCCGCGGCGCCCCGGTGGAGCGCCGCAGCAGCCACTCCTCCCGGGTCGCCGGCAGGCCGGCCGCGCCCTCCTCGGTGCTGCGGACGGCGAGGACCTGGTTGATCCCGATCCGGTTCTGCTCGAAGGCCAGCGCGGAGGCCGCCATGTACAGCCGCCACACCCTGGCCCGGCCGCGGCCGACCAGCCGGACCGCCTCCGTCCAGTGCGCCTCCAGGTTGGCCACCCATTCGCGCAGCGTCAGCGCGTAGTGCTCGCGCAGCGACTCGACGTCGCGGACCTCGAAGCCGGCCTCCTCCAGCCGGGCCACGGTGGAACCGACCGGCGAGAGCTCGCCGTCCGGGAAGACGTAGCGGTCGATGAACGGGCTGGTGCGGTGCTCCTCGCCGGGGTGGTCGGGGCGGCGCGCGATCTGGTGGTTGAGCAGCCGGCCACCGGGCACCAGCAGCCGGTAAAGGCCCTCGGCGTACACCCGGTACTGCTCCTCGCCGACGTGCTCGGCCATGCCGACGCTGGAGATCGCGTCGAAGGGGCCGTCGGCGGTCTCCCGGTAGTCCTGGAGCCGGACCTCCACCCGGTCGGCCAGCCCGGCCTCCTCGACCCGCCGGCGGGCCAGCGCGACCTGCTCCGCCGAGATGGAGACGCCGACCGCCGTGACGCCGTAGTGCCGGACCGCGTGCAGCAGCAGCGAGCCCCAGCCGCAGCCGACGTCCAGCAGGCGCATCCCCGACCGCAGGCCGAGCTTGCGGCAGATCAGGTCGAGCTTGGCCGCCTGGGCGTCCTCCAGGCTCTTCGAGTCCGGCGTCCAGTAGGCGCACGAGTAGACCATCGAGGAGCCCAGGACGAGCCCGTAGAAGTCGTTGCCGACGTCGTAGTGGTGGCTGATGGCGGCGCGGTCCCGGCCGCGGCTGTGCAGCCGCCCCCGGGCCGTCCGGGCCTCCTCGGGGGGCGGCGTGGGCCGGGGGCCGACCGCGCCGGCCCGCAGGACGGCGGCGAGCGCCCGGCGGCCCTCCGGGCCGACCACGTCGGCCGGGCCGAACTCCAGGGTGCGGATCCGCGGCAGCTCGGAGAACCGGCCGACGGCGTCGAGCACCTCGTAGAGGTCGCCGCCGGGGGCGACGTCGAGGTCCCCCGAGACGTAGGCGCGGGCCAGGCCGAGCTCGCCGGGGGCCCAGAGCAGGCGGCGCAGCGCGCGGCGGTTGCGCAGGACGATGGTGGGGGCGCCGGGCGGGCCGGCGACGCTGCCGTCCCACGCCTGGACCCGCAGCGGGACCTGCACCCCCAGCAGCCCTTCCAGGGCCTCGACCAGTTGACCTGCGAGCTGTGCCATCGAGCGCGCCTCCGTCCAGTCGTCCTGCACGACCCGGTCGGGCGGACCGGGGGCGGCCTGCGGCACTCCCTGACGCGGAACGGGCGGCATCCAGCAAATCCCACCGCGGCCGGCCCGAATCCGGGCGGCACGCCGCGGGCGGCCGGCTGTCACCCGAAATGCCGACGGGCCCCGGAGGCTGAAACAGCCTCCGGGGCCCGTCCATTCCGTCCGGGGACGGAGTTCTGACCGTGGATCAGGATCCGCCCGGGTCAGTCCTCCTCGGCGAGGGTCAGCTCGACGCCGCCGGTGAAGCCGGCCGCGGCGTTGTAGATGAACGCGGAGAGCGTGGACAGCGCGGTCAGCAGCACGACGTCCACCACGGCGATCAGCGAGGTGAAGGTCATCACCTTGCCGAAGCCGATGTAGTCCATGATGTTGATGCCGCCGTTGCTGTCCGACCCCGTGACGTCCTTCAGGGTCTTGGACAGCGAGTCGAAGACGCCGAGCGAGTCCAGCGTCATCCACAGCACGGCCGCGGCCACGATGATGATGATCCCGACCGCCAGCGACAGCAGGAAGCTGACCTTCATCACGGACCACGGGTCGACCTTGGTCACCCGCAGACGGGCCTTGCGCGTGCGGCCCAGGCCCGGGCCGGCGGCCGGGGCTCCGGTGCCGGGTCGGCGCGCGGCCCCGGGGACGGGCGTGCCGCCGGGCGGGGTGTTCCCCGTCCGGGTGCCCCGGGCCGGGGTCGGCTGCCCCTTGGCGTAGGTGGTCGGCTGGGAGAACCCGCCGGCCCCGCCCTGGGCGCCCGGGGCCGGCGTCTGACCGCCGTACGTGGCACCGCTCTGGCCCGCCGCGCCGACCGGTGGCATCAGCGAGGTGGACGCGGCCGGGTGTTCGGCCGGCGGCTGCGGCACGCCGTACCCACCCCCGCCCTGCGCGCCCGGACGGCCGCCGGAGGCTCCTCCCGCAGCACCCGTGGCTCCACTCACCTGGTCCTCCCGCACTTCCCGCCAGGGCGGGGGAACCGCCCTGTTCGTCACTCGACATCCAGCGCCCGGCGGGATTGCCCGGAACTGGTCGGCGGCCGGTGCCGCCGCATCCCCTCACTGAGGACGCGACGGCACCGGCCAACGGTTCGGTCAGACGCCGGCTTCGCCGCCGGCGGCCGTCTCCGTACCCTCGGCCATCTCGGTGGACTCGGTGCCCTCGACCTCGTCCTCCGACGTCTCCTCGTCCTCGGCCTCCGCGTTGCGGGCCATGCCCACGACCGCGTCGCGCTTTCCGAGGTTGATCAGTTGGACGCCCATGGTGTCACGTCCGGTTTCACGAACCTCGGAAACCCTCGTGCGGATCACCCCACCCGACAGGGTGATCGCCATGATCTCGTCGGTGTCGTCGACCACCAGCGCGCCGACCAGCGAACCCCGGCCCTCGACGATCTTCGCCGCCTTGGTGCCGTAGCCGCCGCGTCCCTGAACACGGTACTCGTCCACCGCCGTGCGCTTGGCGTACCCGCCGTCGGTGGCGGTGAAGACGAACGTGCCCGGGCGGACGACGTTCATCGAGAGCAGCTCGTCGTCCTCGCGGAAGGCCATGCCCTTGACGCCCGAGGTGGCGCGGCCGGTGGGCCGCAGGGCGTCGTCGGTCGCGGTGAAGCGGATCGACTGGGCCTTCTTGGAGACCAGCAGCAGGTCGTCCTCGGAGGAGACCAGCTCGGCGCCGATCAGCTCGTCGTCCCGGCCCGCCTCGTCCTGGCGCAGGTTGATCGCGATCAGGCCGCCGGAGCGCGGGGAGTCGTAGTCCTTCAGCGCGGACTTCTTGACCAGGCCGGCCCGGGTGGCGAGCACCAGGTACGGCTTGTCCTCGTAGGTGCGGACGGCCATCACCTGGGTGATGTGCTCCTCCGGCTGGAAGGCCAGCAGGTTGGCCACGTGCTGGCCGCGGGCGTCGCGCCCGGCGTCCGGCAGCTCGTAGCCCTTGGCGCGGTAGACCCGGCCCTTGTTGGTGAAGAACAGGATCCAGTTGTGGGTCGTCGTCACGAAGAAGTGGTCGACGATGTCGTCCTGCTTGAGCTGGGCACCGCGCACGCCCTTGCCGCCGCGCTTCTGCGAGCGGTAGAGGTCGGAGCGGGTCCGCTTCACGTAGCCGCCACGGGTGATCGTGACGACGATGTCCTCCTCGGCGATGAGGTCCTCGATGGAGAGGTCGCCGTCGGACGGGATGAGGGTCGAGCGCCGCTCGTCGCCGTACTTCTCGACGATCGCGGTGAGTTCCTCGGAGATGATCTCCCGCTGGCGGGTCGGCGAGGCCAGGATCGCGTTGTACTCGTCGATCTTGCGCTGGAGCTCGTCGTGCTCGTCGGTGATCCGCTGGCGCTCCAGGGCGGCCAGGCGGCGCAGCTGCATCTCCAGGATCGCGTTGGCCTGGAGCTCGTCGATGGACAGCAGCTCCATCAGGCCGGTGCGGGCCGCGTCGGCGCTGGCCGAGGCCCGGATCAGCGCGATGACCTCGTCGATCACGTCGAGCGCGCGGAGCAGCGCGCGCAGGATGTGGGCGCGCTCCTCGGCCTTGCGCAGGCGGAACCTGGTGCGCCGGACGATGACCTCGACCTGGTGGTTGACCCAGTGCCGGATGAAGGCGTCGAGCGACAGCGTGCGCGGCACGCCGTCGACCAGGGCCAGCATGTTGGCGCCGAAGTTGGTCTGCAGCTCGGTGTGCTTGTACAGGTTGTTCAGCACGACCTTGGCGACCGCGTCGCGCTTGAGCACGACCACCAGGCGGGTTCCGGTGCGCGAGGAGGACTCGTCGCGGACGTCGGCGATGCCGGCGACCTTGCCGTCCTTGACCAGGTCGGCGATCTTCAGCGCGAGGTTGTCCGGGTTGACCTGGTAGGGCAGCTCGGTGATCACCAGGCACTGGCGGCCCTGGATCTCCTCGACCTCGACGACGGCCCGCATGGTGACCGAGCCGCGGCCGGTGCGGAAGTAGTCGTCGATCCCGCGGTGGCCGACGATCAGCGCGCCGGTCGGGAAGTCCGGGCCCTTGATCCGCTCGATCAGGGCCTCCAACAGCTCCTCGTTGGAGGCGTCCGGGTGCTCCAGCGCCCAGAGCGCGCCGGAGGCGACCTCGCGGAGGTTGTGCGGCGGGATGTTGGTGGCCATGCCGACCGCGATGCCGGTGGCACCGTTGACCAGCAGGTTGGGGATGCGCGCGGGCAGGACGGTGGGCTCCTGCGAGCGGCCGTCGTAGTTGGCGGCGAAGTCGACGGTCTCCTCGTCGATGTCGCGCATCATCTCCATGGCCAGCGGCATCATCTTGCACTCGGTGTAGCGCATGGCCGCGGCCGGGTCGTTGCCCGGGGAGCCGAAGTTGCCGTTGCCGTCCACCAGCGGCATCCGCAGCGACCACGGCTGGGCCAGGCGGACCACGGTGTCGTAGATGGAGGTGTCGCCGTGGGGGTGGTAGTTGCCCATGACGTCGCCGACGACGCGGGCGCACTTGTAGTAGCCCTTCTCGGGCCGGTACCCGCCGTCGTACATCGCGTAGAGCACGCGGCGGTGCACCGGCTTGAGGCCGTCGCGGACCTCGGGGAGCGCCCGGCTGACGATCACGCTCATGGCGTAGTCGAGGTAGGAGCGCTGCATCTCGGTCTCGAGCTCGACCGGCTCGATCCGCATGGTCGCCTGGGCGGTGGCCTCGGCGGGTACGGGGGTCTCGGGCTGTTCGCCGTCGGGACGGTTGTCGTCGACCACTGGTGGTCAGTTTCCTTTCACGCGGACTGGTACGTGCGGCTGCCGGTCGGGCGGCGTCACACGTCCAGGAAGCGGACGTCCTTGGCGTTTCGCTGGATGAAGGAGCGGCGGGCCTCGACGTCCTCGCCCATCAGCACGGAGAACAGCTCGTCGGCGCGGGCGGCGTCCTCCAGGGTGACCTGGAGCAGCAGCCGGTGCTCGGCGTCCATGGTGGTGACCCGGAGCTCCTCGGCGTTCATCTCGCCGAGACCCTTGAAGCGCTGGATCGCGTCGTCCTTGGGGAGCCGGCGCCCGGCCTCCACGCCGGCCGCGATCAGCGCGTCGCGCTCGCGGTCGGAGTAGGCGTACTCGAAGTCGTCCTTGCCCCACTTGATCTTGTACAGCGGGGGCATGGCCAGGTAGACGTACCCGGACTCGACCAGCGGCCGCATGAAGCGGAACAGCAGGGTCAGCAGCAGGGTGCGGATGTGCTGACCGTCGACGTCGGCGTCGGCCATCAGGACGATCTTGTGGTACCGGAGCTTGGACTCGTCGTAGTCCTCCTGGATGCCGCAGCCGAAGGCCGAGATCAGCGCCTGGACCTCGGTGTTCTGCAGCACCTTGTCGATCCGGGCCTTCTCGACGTTCAGGATCTTGCCGCGGATCGGCAGGATGGCCTGGGTGCGCGGGTCGCGGCCCTGCTTGGCCGAGCCGCCGGCGGAGTCACCCTCGACGATGAAGATCTCGCACTCGGAGGGGTCCTTGGACTGGCAGTCCGACAGCTTGCCCGGCAGCGAGGCGGACTCCAGCAGGCCCTTGCGGCGCGTGAGGTCGCGGGCCTTGCGGGCGGCGACGCGCGCGGTGGCGGCCTGGATGGACTTGCGGATGATGTCCGCGGCCTCGTTGGGGTTGCGGTCCAGCCAGTCGTTCAGGTGCTCGTGGACGACCTTCTGGACGAAGGTCTTGGCCTCGGTGTTGCCGAGCTTGTCCTTGGTCTGGCCCTCGAACTGCGGCTCGCCGAGCTTGACCGAGATGATCGCGGTCAGGCCCTCGCGGATGTCCTCGCCGGAGAGGTTGTCGTCCTTCTCGCGGAGCAGCTTCTTGTCGCGCGCGTAGCGGTTGACCAGGCCGGTCAGCGCCGCGCGGAAGCCCTCCTCGTGGGTGCCGCCGCCGTGGGTGTGGATGGTGTTCGCGAAGCTGTAGACGCCCTCGGTGTAGGAGGTGTTCCACTGCATCGCGATCTCCACCGAGATCGCCTTGTCCTTGTCCTCCGCCTCGTAGTCGATGACCGAGGGGTGGATGACCTCGCCCTTGCGGGAGTTGAGGTGGGCGACGAAGTCGGCGATGCCGCCGTCGTACTTGTACGTGACGGTGAGCGGCTTGCCCTCCTCGTCCACGTGCTCGGGGCGCTCGTCGGTCAGCGAGATCGACAGGCCCTTGTTGAGGAACGCCATCTCCTGGAAGCGCCGGGAGAGCGTCTCGAAGGAGTAGACGGTGGTCTCGAAGATGTCCGGGTCGGCCCAGAAGGTGACGGTCGTACCGGTCTTGTCGGTGGTCTCGCCCTTGACCAGGGGGGCGGTCGGCGCGCCCATCTTGTAGTCCTGGGTCCAGCGGTGGCCGTCCTTGTGGATCTCCACCGACAGCCGGGTGGACAGCGCGTTCACCACGGAGACGCCGACGCCGTGCAGACCGCCGGAGACCGCGTAGCCGCCGCCGCCGAACTTGCCGCCGGCGTGCAGGACGGTGAGCACGACCTCGACGGCCGGCTTGTCCTGGCCCGGGACGATGTCGACCGGGATGCCGCGGCCGTTGTCGACGCAGCGGATCGCGCCGTCGGCCATGATCGTGACATCGATGGTGTCGGCGTACCCGGCCATCGCCTCGTCGACGGAGTTGTCCACGACCTCCTGCACCAGGTGGTGCAGGCCGCGCTCACCGGTGGAGCCGATGTACATGCCGGGGCGCTTGCGGACGGCGTCGAGGCCTTCCAGCACCTGGATGTTGCTACCGGTGTAGGAAGCCTGGTCGGTCTGGTCTGGGGTCTGGCTGGGGTTGCCGGAATCGGCCACGAAGCGCCCTCTCTGGCACAGCGCGGGCCGCATCCCCACCCCGTGTGGGCGGGCGTGCGACCACGGCGTTTCGACTCGGTTGCCACTAGCAACAGTGTTTGGCTCTCAGTCTACCGGTACGACTGACAGAGATGGGCCTTTGGCAGCCCTTGAGGGCAGATATGCCGCCCTGAATCCCCTCTGCACATGTCCCGATACTCGACCGGGGGGCCCAGAGCGCCTGGAAGGGCTGTCAGGGGTTCCGGAAGATCGTGGTCCGGTCGCCCTCCTCCGAGGACGGGCCCGCGCCCGCGATCAGCCCCAGGTGTCGCCCGGTCCCTTGCTGCCCGGGGCGCGCAGCCGGCCGTAGCCGCGGGCCGGTGCGGCCGGACCGAGCACCTTGATGGTGCGGACCGTGCCGTGGCCCAGCTCGTGGTTCAGACGGGCCACCAACTGCCGGGCCAGCCAGCGCAGTTGGGTGGCCCAGGCGGTCGAGTCGCACTGCACGGTGAGCACCGCGGCCTGGTCGTCGTAGGAGGACGGGTGGCAGTGCGCGGCGATGTCCGGGCCGACGATCTGCGGCCACCGGCCCATCACCCCGCCGACCGCGGCCGAGGACTCCCAGCCCCGCTCGGTCAGCAGCCGGTTCAGCGCCGCGCCCAGCGGCACCGGGTCGCGGCCGTCCGAACGGGCCCCGCTGCGCAGGCCGTGCCGCTTCGCCTCGCGCTTCTGCTGGACCTGCTCGCCGCGCTGACGCGCCTGCGCCCGGGCCGCCCGCAGCGCCGAACGGGCGAGGTCGGCACCGGTCGGCCGGTCGGCGCCGGGCTGCGGGGAGGTCTCCGCGGACTCGCTCACGGCGATCTCCTTTCCCCAGCCTGTGGACAACGGTCGAGCGGTCCAGCGTACGGGAGCGGTGGGACGGTCGGGATCCGCCCACCGGCGGGGGCGACCGGGGGGCTCTACGAAGGAATCGTGAAAGTCAGGCGCGCGGCGGAGCCGTGCCCGCGCGGCAAGCCCGTGGGGGGATCGCCTGAGAAAGATCGCCTGAGGGAGATCGCGTGGAGGATCAGGCGTCGACGCGGCGCACGGCGCCGTCGGCCACCGCGAAGCGGGCGCCGGCCAGCGCCTTCGGCACGTCCTCGGCGACCGCGGCGGTCACCAGGACCTGCTCGCCGTCGGCCACCAGCTCGGCCAGCCGGTCCCGGCGGGCCGCGTCGAGCTCGGCGAAGACGTCGTCCAGGATCAGCACCGGCTCACCGCCGTCGGCGCGCAGCAGTTCGTACGAGGCCAGCCGCAGCGCGAGCGCGAACGACCAGGACTCGCCGTGGCTCGCGTAGCCCTTGGCGGGCAGCGGGCCCAGCTTGAGCCCGAGCTCGTCGCGGTGCGGGCCGACCAGGGTGATCCCGCGTTCGACCTCCTGCCTGCGCACCGCCTGCAGGGCCTGGAGGAGCTGTTCCTCGGCCTGCTCGCGGCTGGCCGGCAACTCGCCCTCGAAGGAACTGCGGTACTCCAGCGCGGTGTCCCCGCCGCCGGGCGCCAGTTGCCCGTACGCGGCCGTCACCAGCGGCTGCAGGGCCGCCACCAGCTGGATCCGGAAGGCCGTCAACTCGGCTCCGGCTCGGGCGAGGTGACCGTCCCACACCTCCAGGGTGGAGAGGTCGGCGCCCTTGCCGCCACCGGCCCGGCGGGCCATCGCGGCGGTCTTCAGCAGCGCGTTGCGCTGTTTGAGCACCCGTTCGTAGTCCTGCCGCACGCCGGCCAGGCGGGGGGCGCGGGCGGTCAGCAGCTCGTCGAGGAAGCGGCGGCGCTCACCGGGGTCGCCCTTGACCAGGCTGAGGTCCTCGGGGGCGAACAGCACGGTGCGCAACAGGCCCAGCACGTCGCGCGGGCGGACGTTGTCGGAGCGGTTGATCCTGGCCCGATTCGCCTTGCCGGGGGTGAGCTCCAGTTCGACCAGGGTGGAGCGGCCGCGGTCCACCACGGAGGTGCGGATCACCGCGCGCTCGGCGCCCAGCCGGATCAGCGGCGCGTCGGTCGCCACCCGGTGGCTGCCCAGGGTGGCGACGTAGCCGATCGCCTCGACCAGGTTGGTCTTGCCCTGGCCGTTGGGACCGACGAAGGCCGTCACGCCCGGGTCGAGGGGCACCTCGGCCCGGGCGTACGACCGGAAGTCGGCGAGCGACAGGTGCGCGACGTGCATGGCTGTGGACTGCGCTCGCCTTCTGGTGGGGAGGGGCTACTTGGACTCGACCGCGTGGCCACCGAACTGGTTGCGCAGCGCGGCGATCATCTTCATCTGCGGCGAGTCGTCCTGGCGCGAGGCGAAGCGGGCGAACAGCGAGGCGGTGATCGCCGGCAGCGGCACGGCGTGGTCGATCGCGGCCTCGACGGTCCAACGGCCCTCGCCGGAGTCGGCGGCCCAACCGCGCAGCTTCTCCAGGTGCTCGTCGTCGTCCAGGGCGCGGACGGCCAGGTCCAGCAGCCAGGAGCGGATGACGGTGCCCTCCTGCCAGCTGCGGAAGACCTCGCGCACGTCGGTGACCTCGGGGGCGGCCTCCAGCAGCTCCCAGCCCTCGGCGAAGGCCTGCATCATCGCGTACTCGATGCCGTTGTGGACCATCTTGGCGAAGTGGCCGGCGCCCACGGCGCCCGCGTGCACCGAGCCGAAGTCCCCCTCGGGCTTGAGCGCGTCGAAGACCGGCTGGACCCGCGCGACGTGCTCGGCGTCGCCGCCGTACATCAGGGCGTAGCCGTTCTCCAGGCCCCAGACGCCGCCGGAGACGCCGCAGTCGACGAAGCCGATGCCCTTGGCCGCCAGCGCCTCGGCGTGCTTGATGTCGTCCGTCCAGCGGGAGTTGCCGCCGTCGACCACGACGTCACCGGGGGACAGCAGCTCGGCGAGCTCGTCCACGGTCGCCTGGGTCGCGGCGCCGGCCGGGACCATCACCCAGACCACGCGCGGGCCCTGGAGCTTGGTGACGAGTTCCTGCAGGCTCTCGACGTCGGAGACGTCCGGGTTGCGGTCGTAGCCGATGACGGTGTGGCCGGCGCGGCGGATCCGCTCGCGCATGTTGCCGCCCATCTTGCCGAGACCGATGAGGCCGAGCTCCATGACCAAGTCCTTACCTGTGGTGACGTGCCTGCCGGCGGCGCCGTTGCCGCACACTCCCTGAGCCTACGCGCTGAACGCACAGGGCCTCCCCCGGTCCGGGCCGACCGGGGGAGGCCGTCCACAGGCTGTGGGTACGGCCTGTGGGTATCGCTCGTGTAGGTCAGCCGGAGAGGCGGACCGGCATGCGGAGTCCTGTGGGGGACGACCCCCACACCCCCGGGATCATGCCGGTCACCAGCATCAGCCGGAGAGGCGGACCGGCATGATCAGGTACTGGTACGCCTTGTCCTCCTCGGCGTCCACCGAGGCCTTGCCGCTCAGGAGGGCGGGCTTGGTCGGGGTGGTGAAGCTCAGCTGGGCGTAGGCGGAGTCGATGGCCTTGAGGCCCTCCTCCAGGTAGCCCGGGTTGAAGGCGATCGAGATGTCGTCGCCCTCCAGGTCGGCGTCGACCCGCTCGGTGGCCTGGGCGTCGTCGCCCGAGCCGGCCTCCAGGGTCAGCACGCCCTGCTCGAAGCTGAGCCGGACCGGGGTGTTGCGCTCGGCGACCAGTGAGACGCGCTTGAGCGCCTCCAGGAACGGCTGGGTCTGGATCGCGGCGACGGCGCTGAACTCGGTCGGGAAGAGGCTGCGGAACTTGGGGAACTCGCCCTCCAGCAGCCGCGTGGTGGTGCGGCGGCCGGCACCCTCGAAACCGATCAGGCCCTCGCCCGCGCCGCCCGAGGACAGCGCGATCGAGACGTTGTCGCCGCTGCCCAGGGACTTGGCGATGTCCTGCAGGGTCTTGGCCGGGACCAGCGCGACGGCGGAGATGTCCGACTGCTCGGGCTTCCACAGCAGCTCGCGCACGGCGAAGCGGTAGCGGTCGGTGGCGGCCAGGGTGATCCGGTCGCCCTCGATCTCGACCCGGACGCCGGTCAGCACCGGGAGGGTGTCGTCACGGCCGGCGGCCACGGCGGCCTGGCTGACCGCGGAGGCGAAGACGTCGCCCGAGACGGTGCCGGTGGCGGTGGGCATCTGGGGCAGTGCCGGGTACTCGTCCACCGGGAGGGTGGGGAGGGTGAACCGGGAGCTGCCGCAGACCACGCTGACCCGCTGGCCGTCGGTGGAGATCTCCACAGGCCTGTTGGGGAGGTTGCGCGAGATGTCGTTCAGCAGGCGACCGGAGACCAGGACGGTGCCGGCCTCCTCGATGTCGGCCTCCAGCTCGACCCGGGCCGAGACCTCGTAGTCGAAGCCGGACAGGGCCAGGCTGCCGTCCTGTGCCGTCAGCAGCAGGCCGGCCAGCACCGGCACCGGCGGCCGTGCCGGGAGGCTGCGGGCAGCCCAGGCCACCGCCTCCGCGAGGACGTCACGCTCCACCCGGAACTTCACCGGTAACCGCCTCCTGGATCGAGCGCTCCCGCTCGCACTCTGGTTCGTCTGATCTTGATCGTCGGTCTGGCTGTCCGCCGAGCTCTGCCACTCCGCTTCCAGTTGCCGAGGACAGTCTGACGTACTCCGCCGACAGACGGGGCAGACGGGCGGAAGCAACCCGAACAGATGTCGGGCGACGGTTGTCCACAGATTTCGGGCCCACCTGCTTTGAAACGCATCGATGGGTCTAACTGTGTAGTGGTAGTAGTAGGGCCTGTGGAAACCGTGGATAACCCCGTTTCCGCAGGTCAGCCCCCGAATTTTGTCCACAGTGGGTGTGGATGGCGGCTGTGGACGGACAGGGCCCGCTGTGGACGGCGGAGCGTTACCCACAGGGCACCGAACGTATCCACAGGTTTTCCCCAGCGCCGTCCCCAGATCCGGGCCCGGTTATCCACGGGGCCCGGTCAACTTTTCGTGACGCCTTTCACACCAGGGCATGAACGGTACCCCAAAGTTGTCGAACTGTGGACGCCGCTGTGGACAACCTGGGGATAACCGCCCCGATCCTGGGGACGAGCGGTGGATAACCCGAACGGCCCACTGGTGGCCCGTCAATTGTCCACACCCTGTGGATAACGGTTGTGCACAAGTCCACAGGCACCTGACCTGCGCGGAAGAGCGTAGCGGCGGCCCGCCTGTGGAGGAATTCTGGATAACTTCGGGCGTCGCGCCCTGTGGACGGTGGAGAAAGCCCGTCACCTGTGGACGAGCGCCCCCTGCGCTGCCGGTTTTCGAATCACCGGTCAGATGTTCGACGCCGACTGTGGACTGGCGGAGCATCCGTCGAGGCATCCCTGCCCCGCATTCGGGTGATGCACACCTGTGGATATGCCAAGAGGGCGTCAGGATCGCCCCTGACGCCCTCGGCAGGTCGCGCCGCGGCCGGCCTTCCGCAGAAGTGCCGGCGGCGGACCCAACGGCCCCGGGAGTACTAGCTCTTGATGCGGTTGGTGAGCTCGGTGACCTGGTTGTAGATCGAGCGCCGCTCCGCCATCAGCGAGCGGATCTTGCGGTCCGCGTGCATCACCGTGGTGTGGTCGCGGCCGCCGAACTGCGCGCCGATCTTCGGCAGCGACAGGTCGGTGAGCTCCCGGCACAGGTACATCGCGATCTGACGTGCGGTCACCAGCACGCGGCTGCGCGAGGATCCGCAGAGGTCGTCCACGCCCAGCCCGAAGTAGGCCGCGGTCTGCTGCATGATGACCTGCGCGGTGATCTCGGGGCCCGCGTCCTCGTCCCCGCCCGGGATCAGGTCCTTGAGGACGATGCCGGCCAGCTCCAGGTCCACCGGCGCCCGGTTGAGGTTGGCGAAGGCGGTGACCCGGATGAGGGCGCCCTCCAACTCCCGGATGTTGCGGGTGATCCGGGACGCGATGAACTCCAACACGTCGGCCGGGGCGTTGAGTTGCTCCTGGATCGCCTTCTTGCGGAGGATCGCGATCCGGGTCTCCAGCTCCGGCGGGGTGACGTCGGTGATCAGACCCCACTCGAAGCGGTTGCGCAGCCGGTCCTCCAGCGTGGTCAGCAGCTTGGGCGGCCGGTCCGACGAGAGGACGATCTGCTTGTTCGCGTTGTGCAGGGTGTTGAAGGTGTGGAAGAACTCCTCCTGCGTGGACTCCTTCTGCGCGAGGAACTGCACGTCGTCCACGAGCAGGATGTCCATGTCCCGGTAGCGCTTGCGGAAGGTGTCCGCCTTGCCGTCCCGGATCGAGTTGATGAACTCGTTGGTGAACTCCTCCGAGGACACGTACCGCACGCGGGTGCCCGGGAAGAGGCTGCGCGAGTAGTGCCCGATGGCGTGCAGCAGGTGGGTCTTGCCCAGTCCGGACTCGCCGTAGATGAAGAGCGGGTTGTACGCCTTGGCCGGGGCCTCGGCGACCGCGACCGCCGCCGCGTGCGCGAAGCGGTTGCTCGCGCCGATGACGAAGGTGTCGAAGAGGTACTTGGGGTTCAGCCGGGCGGCCGGCTCGTCCTTGCGCGAGCCGCCGGCCGGGGGAGCCCCGGGGGGCGCGGGCACGCCCGGCACCGCGGGGCGCTCGAGGGCGCGCTCCGGCGCGGGCTTGTCGGACGGGCGCCCGCCACCGGGGCGTGCGCCGGGCGAGCGGCGGCCGCCGGTGGTGCGGGGCTGCTCGTTCGGGCCGGGGCCGTAGGCGCCGCCGAAGAGGTCGCCCTGGGTGGTCGCGGGCGGGCCGGGCATCGGGCGCTGCACCGCACGGGGCGCGGGCTCGTCCTCGATGTCGTGGTACTGGCTGTCGTGGTCCTGGTAGCCGGACCAGGAGTGGGGCGCCGCCGGACCGCCGTAGGGCGCGGGGCGCTGCTCGTAGCCGCCGGTGTCGTACCGGGGGCGGTCGTAGTCCTGCTCGTACGGCTGCTGGTAGCCCTGGCCGCCGTAGCCGTCGTCCTGGACGGGGCCCGGGTAGGGCTCCACGGGGGCGTGGGGGGCCGGCGCGGGGGTCGTGGGGACGGCGTTGGCATCGACCATCACGGCGATGCGCACCGGGCGGCTGAGTTCACGGCTGAGGGCCTCGGTGAGCTGCGGCAGCAGCCGGCCCTCCAGCACCTGCTTGGCCCGCTCGTTCGGGGTCGCCAGCAGGGCGGTGTCGTGCATCATCCACATCGGCTGGGTGCGCTGCACCCACTGCTTGTCCATCTCGCCGACGTCCGGGTCGTTGACCAGCCGCTCGACGACCCTCGCCCAGACCGGGACGAGGTCGCTGTTGACATCAGCCACTGGTGCACGCTTTCCAAGAACAAACCAGACAAGTCCTGCAACGGTAGTCAGCGAACAGAGCCGGATCAAGTCGTTGTCCACAGGCTGTGGGCAAACCGGACGAGCCGGGCCGTCCGGGACGGCTGGTTTGACCCTCGTGCCCCGTCCCGCGTACCGTAACCAGGTCGAGTTGTCGATGGCCGCTGCCGCATGTCCGCGGGTCCACCCGCTCCATAAGGCGCGCAGCACGGGCGCCGTGGATTGCCTCAAACCCCAGCCGAACTGGGGAAACGGGCCGGATTTCCGAATCAGGGGAGATCACGCGGACGCACGGTGACGGCCAAGCGACTTCCCGTCATCCTACGATTCACCTCAGGAGCCCCCGAGTGAGCAAGCGCACCTTCCAGCCGAACAACCGTCGTCGCGCGAAGACCCACGGCTTCCGGCTGCGTATGCGTACCCGCGCCGGCCGCGCCATCCTGGCCGCCCGCCGTGGCAAGGGCCGCGCCAGTCTGTCCGCCTGATCCACGACAGAGTCTGTTGTGCTGCCCTCCGAGAATCGGCTGCGGCGGCGCCAGGACTTCGCGACCGCGGTGAAACGCGGTCGTCGGGCCGGCCGGCCCCTGTTGGTCGTCCATCTCAGCAGAGACGGTGACCCCAAGGGCCAGGCCGACCGGACCAGCGACTCCCGCCCGCACGTCGCCGAGGGGACTCCTTCGGCGCGTGCGGGTTTCGTCGTGAGCAAGGCCGTTGGCCCGGCGGTCGTTCGCAACCTGGTCAAGCGCCGGTTGCGCCACCTCGTACGTGATCGTCTGTCCAGGCTGCCCGCCGGTAGCCTGATAGTGGTGCGTGCGCTGCCCCAGGCCGCGTCCGCCTCGTACCAGGACCTCGAACGCGACCTGGACGCGGCGCTCAAGCGGTTGCTGAAGGCGGAGCCCGCCACGATGGCGCCGACGGGAGCAGGGCGATGAAGTACCTGCTGATGGGTCTGATCAGGGTCTACCAGTGGACGATCAGCCCACTGCTCGGTCCGGTCTGCCGCTACTACCCCTCCTGTTCGCACTACGGCTTCGAGGCCGTGAAGGTGCACGGGGCGGTCAAGGGCGGCGGGCTGACCGTCTGGCGCATCCTGCGCTGCAATCCGTGGAGCCCCGGCGGGGTCGATCACGTCCCGCCGCGCAAGCACCCGGTGTGGCACCGCCGGTTGCGAGACCGGCTGAGCAGCCGGTCCGCCACCGGGGCGCCGGTGGCCACCAACCCCGCCGGTCCGGCCCCCGAGGGCCCGGCGACCATTGGCCCCGAGCGGCCGATCCTCATGTCCAAGGAGCCTGACCGGTGACCTTCTCCTTCCTGAACCCCTTGTACACAGCGGTGTCCTGGATCATCGTCCAGTTCCACACGCTGTACAGCAACGTCTTCGACCCGGACGGTGGCTGGGCCTGGGGTCTGTCCATCGCCTCGATGGTGGTCGTCATCCGGATCTGCCTGATCCCGCTCTTCGTGAAGCAGATCAAGGCGACCCGGGCCATGCAGGCGATCCAGCCGAAGATGAAGGCCATCCAGGAGCGCTACAAGAACGACCGGCAGCGCCAGTCCGAAGAGATGATGAAGCTGTACAAGGATGCGGGTACCAACCCGTTCTCCAGCTGCCTTCCCATCATCGTCCAGGCGCCGTTCTTCACCGCTCTCTACGGTGTGCTCGCCAACGTGGCCAAGGGCCACGACATCGGCGTCATCCACGGCGACCTGCTGCTGAGCGCCGGCAAGGCGCACATCTTCGGTGCCCCGCTCTCCGCGACCTTCGTCAGCAGCGGTGAGACCAGCGTCAAGATCGTCACCGCGGTGATGATCATCATGATGTCGGCGTCGCAGTTCATCACCCAGCGCCAGCTGATGACCAAGAACGTCGACCTCACGGTGAAGACGCCGTTCATGCAGCAGCAGAAGATGCTGATGTACGTCTTCCCGCTCATGTTCGCCGTCATGGGCATCAACTTCCCGGTTGGTGTCCTGGTCTACTGGCTGACCACCAACGTCTGGTCGATGGGCCAGCAGCTGATCGTCATCCGCAACAACCCGACTCCGGGCAGCAAGGCCTGGGACGAGCGGCAGGTGCGCCTCAAGAAGGCCGGTCGCCTGAACCCGGACGGCTCGGAGATCAAGGGTGCCCTGTGGGGCATGCTGCCCCCGTCGAAGGCGGCCCTCACCGCGGCCGCCGAGGCCTCCGCGACGGTCGAGGAGTCGGTGCAGGCGCGTCGCCAGCAGCCGCGCAAGCAGACCAAGGCCCAGCGCCAGCACACCGGCGGCCAGACCGCGAGCCTGACCAAGGACGCCCCGGCGGAGGAGGAGCCCGCGGACGCCGTTCCGGCCGACGCCGGCAGCGCCACGCCGGCCGCCGCCAAGCCCGGCACCTCCCGACCCGGCGGCGCCAAGCCCGGCACCGCCCGTCAGCAGCCGAAGCGCGGCGGCCAGCGGCCGAAGAAGAAGTCCTGACCGGCTTCGTCCAGAGCTTCGTTCCCGGCCCACCCAACCTGGGCCTCATCTCCGAAGGAGTCCATCAGTGACGGAAGGCACCACCTCCGCCGTCGAGGCCGAGGCCGCCGCCAGCGCCGACGAGAGCCTCATCTCCCGTCTGGAGCAGGAGGGCGACATCGCGGCGGACTACCTGGAGGGTCTGCTCGACATCGCCGACCTCGACGGTGACATCGACATGGACGTCGAGGGCGACCGCGCCCTGGTCTCCATCGTCAGCGACGGCAACGACCGGGCGATCCAGCGCCTGGTCGGCCAGGACGGTGAGGTGCTGGAGGCCCTGCAGGAGCTGACCCGGTTGGCCGTCCACCGGGAGACCGGTGAGCGCAGCCGCCTCATGCTGGACATTGCCGGCTTCCGGGCCCGCAAGCGGGAGGAGCTGGCCGCGCTCGGTGCCAAGGCGGCCGAGCAGGCCAAGCGCACGGGCGAGCAGGTCAAGCTGCGGCCGATGACGCCCTTCGAGCGCAAGGTGGTCCACGACGCGGTCGCCGCGGCGGGTCTGCGCAGCGAGTCCGAGGGCGAAGAGCCCCAGCGGTGCGTGGTCGTGCTGCCGGCCTGAGGCCGACAGGTCGACGACCGGTCGCCCCGGCGACCGGTGCGCTTCACAGGACGCGACCCCGTCCGCCTCGTGCGGGCGGGGTCGTCGTCCCTTCGCGGGGCGGTGGCCCGGCGACAGATGTTTCACGTGGAACTGTGCGGGAGAGCGGGTCGGTGGATCCGGGGATCGGAGAGGTCGAGATGGACACGGAGAGCACGGCTGACGGCCAGCCGGGGGCGGGTGCCGTCAATCCGGCCGCTGAGGGTGAGGGCGCCGCGCCGCCCGCCGCGGGGGGGGCCCGCCCGGGGGCCCCCCCCCCCCCCGCGGGGGGGGGCGGGGGGGGCGCCCCCCCCGGGCGCGCCCCCCCGGGGGGGGGGCCCCCCCGCGGCCCCCCCGCGCGGGGGGGGGCGGGGGGGGGGGGGGGGCGCCCCCGGGGGGGGGGGGGGGGGGGGGGGCCCCCCCCGCGCGGGGGGGGGCCGGCCCCCCCCCCCCCCCGGCCGCCGCCCGGGAGGTCTTCGGCGAGCGCTTCGACGCCGCGGTCCGCTACACCGAGCTGCTGGCCACCGCGGGCGTCCAGCGCGGGCTGATCGGGCCGCGCGAGGTGCCCCGGCTCTGGGACCGGCACGTGCTGAACTGCGCGGTGCTCGCCGAGCTGCTGCCGGCCGGCACCACCCTGTGCGACGTCGGCTCCGGCGCCGGTCTGCCGGGCATCCCGGTGGCGCTGGCCCGTCCGGACGTCTCGGTGACGCTGCTGGAGCCGCTGCTGCGGCGGACCACCTTCCTGGAGGAGGTCGTCCGCGAGCTGGCCCTGGAGAACGTCACCGTGCTCCGCGGCCGGGCCGAGGAGATGGTCGGCAAGCTCGCGGTGGACGTGGTGACCGCCCGGGCGGTGGCCCCGCTGGACCGGCTGGCCGGCTGGGGCATGCCCCTGCTCCGCCCGCACGGGCAGATGCTGGCGCTCAAGGGCGACAGCGCCGAGCAGGAGCTGGCCGACTCGCGGGCCGGGCTGACCAAGCTCGGCGCGGTCGAGTGGAGCGTCATCTCGGTCGGTGAGGGCACCTTGGAGACCTCGACCCGGGTGGTCCAGGTCAAGGCGGGGGAGAGCCCCGGCGGGGTGAAGGCGGCGACCCGGCGGGCCAAGGCGGCCCGGGCGGGCCGGACCGCGGCCCCCCGCACCGGTGAGCGCGGCCGGGGCGGGCGCCGCCGGGGCCGCTGACCCCGGGTGACGCTCGACACTCGCCACGACGGGGGGGGGGGGGGAGCCCCACCAACCAACACAACCACCACCCACACGGGTGCAAACCACAAACAGAGGGGGGAGGGAACAAAAAACAAACCAAA
>NZ_JBHWGD010000078.1:0-3253 GCF_042733235.1 Kitasatospora sp. NPDC059722 | reverse complement strand
GCGGCCCGTCCAGCGGCGTGAGGGGGGCGGTCCCGGGGCCGGCACGGGTCGCCGTGTACTCGGCGCACATCCGTCACCCACCCGCCCGGGCGGGGGGCCCGGGGGGGCGGGTCCGCGGGGTTCCCGAAGTAAATCGGCAACCCGGGGGGGGTGCCCAACTGTTTGGGGTTGGGCCACCCGCCCGTCGTCATTGAGGTGAAGAGCGGGCCGCTGTACGGTCACCGGAGTGTCGCAACGTCAGATTTCCGACATAGCGGGCATGGTGTTTCACGTGAAACGTCGCTCCTTGCTCTCCGGAATCCTGAGTCGCGGCCGGGCTGCGACTGTTGCCGCTCCGGTTTCACGTGAAACACTGACCCCCATGCAGGACTCGGAGACCATCGACCAGATCGATGACACGCCCATCGCGCGTGCTGCCCAGGCTGCGGTCCAGGCGATCGGCCGGGCGGGTGAGGGCCTTCCCAGGCCCGCCGCGACCCGGGTGATCGTGGTCGCCAACCAGAAGGGCGGGGTCGGCAAGACGACGACCACCGTCAACATGGCCGCCTCGCTCGCGATGCACGGACTGCGCGTCCTGGTCGTCGACCTCGACCCGCAGGGCAACGCCTCCACCGCCCTCGGCATCGACCACCACGCCGAGGTGCCGTCGATCTACGACGTCCTCGTGGAGGGCAAGCCGCTCGCCGACGTGGTGCAGCCGGTGCTGGACGTCGAGGGGCTCTTCTGCGTCCCCGCCACCATCGACCTGGCCGGCGCGGAGATCGAGCTGGTGTCGCTGGTGGCCCGGGAGAGCCGCCTCCAGCGCGCCATCGCCGCCTATGAGCAGCCGCTGGACTACATCCTGATCGACTGTCCGCCCTCGCTGGGCCTGCTGACGGTCAACGCCCTGGTGGCCGGCCAGGAGGTGCTGATCCCGATCCAGTGCGAGTACTACGCGCTGGAGGGCCTCGGCCAGCTGCTGCGCAACGTCGAGCTGGTGCGCGCGCACCTCAACCCCTCGCTGCACGTCTCGACCATCCTGCTCACCATGTACGACGCCCGGACCAGGCTGGCCGCCCAGGTGGCCGACGAGGTCCGGACCCACTTCCCGCAGGAGGTGCTGAGCACGGCGATCCCGCGTTCGGTGCGCATCTCGGAGGCGCCCAGCTACGGTCAGACGGTGCTCACCTACGACCCGGGTTCCACCGGTGCGCTCTCCTACCTGGAGGCCGCCCGGGAGCTCGCGCTGCGTGCGGTGGGCCAGGCCGGGGGCTCACTGGTGGGCCAGCAGCGCAGCGGCAGCGGTACGGGGCACGGCGCCCCGGTGGCACAGCACGGTACGACGGAGGGTCAGCAGTGAGTGGTGGTCGCAGGGGTCTGGGTAAGGGGCTCGGGGCGCTGATCGGCCCCGCGGCGCCGACGGACGGCGGGGCTGCGGGGCAGCCCGCCACGGCCGTGCCCGGGCCGGCCTCGGTGGTGGCGACCGGAGCCGTCTCGCCGACGGCCGTGCCGGTGCTGCCGGGCGGTCGCGGAACGGTGGCCGCCAGGGTGGCCGTGGAGAGCCTGCGGGAGCAGCCGGCGCCGGTGCCCGGGGCATTCTTCGCCGAGCTGCCGATCGACGGGATCACGCCCAACCCGCGTCAGCCGCGTGATGTCTTCGACCCGGACAAGCTGGCCGAGCTGGTCGCCTCCATCAAGGAGGTGGGTCTGCTCCAGCCGGTCGTGGTGCGCCAGGTCGGGCCGGAGCGCTACGAGCTGATCATGGGCGAGCGCCGTTGGCGCGCCTCCCGGGAGGCGGGGCTGGACCGGATCCCGGCGATCGTCCGGGCCACCGAGGACGACAAGCTGCTGCTGGACGCCCTCCTGGAGAACCTGCACCGGGCGGAGCTGAACCCGCTGGAGGAGGCGGCCGCCTACGACCAGCTGCTGGGGGACTTCTCCTGCACCCATGACGAGCTCGCGGACCGGATCGGCCGCTCGCGTCCGCACGTCACCAACACGCTGCGGCTGCTGAAGCTCCCGCCCGCGGTCCAGAGCCGGGTGGCCGCCGGGGTGCTGTCGGCCGGGCACGCCAAGGCGCTGGTGAGCCTGGCGGACCCGGAGCGGCAGGAGGAGCTGGCCGCGCGGATCAACCGCGAGGGCCTCTCGGTGCGGACCACCGAGGAGATCGTCAAGCTGATGGGCCTGGAGGAGAAGCCGAAGCGCCAGGCGCCGAAGGCGGGCAAGCTGAACTCCCCGGCCTTCAACGACCTGGCGAGCCGGCTGTCGGACCGCTTCGACACCCGGGTCAAGGTCGAGGTGACGCAGCGCGGCGGCAAGCTCGGCAAGGGCAAGGTGGTGCTGGAGTTCGGTTCGGTCGAGGACCTGAACCGGATCCTGGACAGCCTGGCCCCGGGCGAGGACGGACTGCGGCTGTCGCAGGGCTGAGGCCGGTCGAAGAGGCGTGACCCGATGGGTGCATGTTCCGCGTGAGTGCTGTTTCACGTGAAACATGCACCCATCGGCGTTCGGGGGGAATGCTCGACTGTGGAGTGGACGAGGAGGTACGGGGCATGGGACGCCGGATCGCTCCGCTGACGCTGGACAACCTCGCGGATCTGCCGACGACCTGCCGCTCCTGCGTGTTCTGGGAGCTGGACCCGGTGAGCGGGAAGGCGGCGGTGGAGTCCGGCAAGCCCGAGCTGGAGAAGGAGGGGTGGATCTCCGCGGTGCTGCTGGAGTGGGGCTCCTGCGGCCGGATCGTCTACGTGGACGACCAGCCCGCCGGGTTCGTGCTCTACGCGCCGCCGGCCTACGTGCCGCGCTCGCAGTCCTTCCCGACCAGTCCGGTGTCGCCGGACGCGGTCCAGCTGATGGTCAGCCGGGTGCTGCCGGGTTACCAGCGGCAGGGGCTGGGCCGGGTGCTCGTGCAGACGGTGGCCAAGGACCTGGTGGGGCGCGGCGTGCGCGCGATCGAGGCCTTCGGTGCGACGGGACGGGTGCCGACGAGCTGCGTGCTCCCGGCCGACCACCTGCTCGCGGTGGGCTTCAAGACGGTCCGGCCGCACGCCCGCTACCCGCGGCTGCGGCTGGAGGCGCGGACCACGCTGTCCTGGCGCGGCGATGTGGAAGTGGCGTTGGAGCGGTTGCTCGGCGGCGCCCGCAAGGAGCCGGCTCTGCGGCCGTTCTGATCCGGGCCGCCGCCGGCCGGGGGCCGTGCCGGAAACGACGGAGGCGGGGGGGGGGGGGGGCGGGGCGGGGGCGCGCCGCCCCCCGCGGGGGGCGAGCTGGCGTA
>NZ_JBHWGD010000077.1:968-37199 GCF_042733235.1 Kitasatospora sp. NPDC059722 | reverse complement strand
ACAGCCGCTGCGCCGCGCCGCTGCGCCGCGCCGCTGCGCCGCGCCGCTGCGCCGCGCCGCTGCGCCGCGCCGCCCGCCGGGCGCCTCACATCGGGGCGGACAGCGACAGCCCGAAGCGGCCTTCCTCGTCCGTCCACCAGTGGGTCAGCCGCATTCCGGCCGCGGCCAGCTCCTCGGCCACCCGCTCGCGGCGGAACTTGGCCGACACCTCGGTGCGCAGTTCCTCGCCGCGGTCGAAGTGCACCGGCAGGTCCAGGGCCGGGATCTTCACGGTCTGGGAGCGCAGCGAGCGCAGCCGCATCTCGATCCACTCCCGCTCCGCGTCCCAGCGCGCGACGTGCTCGAAGGCGTCCGGGTCGAAGTCGGCGCCCAGCTCGCGGTTGAGCACGTTCAGCACGTTGCGGTTGAACTCGGCGGTCACCCCGGACGCGTCGTCGTAGGCGGCGACCAGCGCGGCCGGGTCCTTGACCAGGTCGGTGCCGAGCAGCAGGTGGTCGCCCTGGTCGAGGGTGGCGCGCAGGCCGCCGAGGAAGCCGGCGCGCTCGTCGGGCAGCAGGTTGCCGAGGGTGCCGCCGAGGAAGGCGACCAGGCGCGGGGCGCCGTCCGGCGGCAGGCCGAGCCGCGCGGTGAAGTCGGCCAGCACGCCGTGCACCGCGACCCCGGGGTAGTCGGCGGCGAGCGCCTCGCCGGCCGAGGTGAGCGCGCTCTCGCTGACGTCCACCGGGACGTAGGTGCGCAGCGTGCCGAGGTCGTTCAGGGCGTCCAGCAGGAGCCTGGTCTTCTCGGAGGAGCCGGAGCCGAGCTCGACGAGCGTGCGGGCCTTGGTCGCGGCGGCGATCTCGCCGGCCCGGGCGGTGAGGATGGCCCGTTCGGCGCGGGTCGGGTAGTACTCGGGCAGCCTGGTGATCTCCTCGAACAGGTCGCTGCCGCGCGCGTCGTAGAACCACTTCGGGGGCAGCCACTTGGGTTCGGACGTCAGGCCGTGCTGCACGTCGTGGCGCAAGGCGGTGCTGAAGTGGTCGGCGGGGAGCAGCCTGGTGAGGTCAAAGCTGTTCATGACAGGGCGGTCCTCTGTTCAGAAGGTGAAGGTAGGGCGCGGGCTCAGCCGCGGCGGGGGAGGGGGCGGACGATGACGGCCGGCGCCGGAGGAGGCCCGTCCGGTCCGGCTTCGGTGAGGGCTGCGGCGGTGGCGTCGAGGCCGTTCGGGGCTCCGGCGCCGGCCACGGCTTCCGCGCCGGCCAGGGTTTCCGCACCGGCGAGGGCTTCGGCACCGGCCAGGGCTTCGGCGCCGGCGACGAGGAGCGAGCCCTCGGGGACGGCCGTCCAGCCGGGCTCGTCGTCGTACGGCTCGGAGGCCACCACGAGACCGCCCCCCGGCAGGGTGCGGTGGTGCAGTGTGTCGCCCCAGGTGGTCGCCGCGACCGAGCGGCCGTCGGTCAGCAGCAGGTTGAGCCGCCCGGTGGTGTGCTCGGTGACGTCCGCGACGGTGGCCGCGAGCGCCTCGCCCAGCCCGGCCCCGGCGCGCAGCCGGTGCAGGGTGAGCGCCCACACGAGGGCGGAGTCGGTGCGCGCCTCCAGGTCCAGCAGCTCGGCGGCGGGAAGCAGCCCGGCGAGCGCGTCGAGCTTGTCCGGCCAGCCGGCCACCGCGCCGTTGTGGCTGAAGAGCCAGCGCCCGGCGGAGAACGGTGCGGCGGCGTGCTCGCCGGCCGCGCACCCCTCGGTGGCGGAGCGGACGGCCGCCAGCAGCGCCCGGGTGCGGATCACCCGGGCGAGGTCGGCGAAGGCGGCGTCCGCCCAGATCGGCCCGGCCCGGCGGTAGCGGGCGGGGATCTCGTCGCCGTCCGCGTACCAGCCGAGGCCGAACCCGTCGACGTTCATCGTGCCGTGCTGCTGCGTGCGCGGCGCCCAGGACTGGCGGTGCAGCGCGTACGGCGGCACGACCAGCAGCTCTCCCGGTGCCACCGGCCGGCCCAGGTAGGCGATGTGTCGGCACATCAGGCATCGCCCTGGTCGGGGACGTCGGCGGCCGTGCGGAAGCCGGAGAAGATCTGCCGGCGGACCGGGTAGTCCCAGTTGCGGAAGGTGCCCCGGCAGGCCACCGGCGCGACCGCGAAGGCGCCGCCGCGCAGCACCTTGTACTCGGGCCCGAAGAACACCTCCGAGTACTCCTCGTACGGCCAGGCCCGGAAGCCCGGGTACGGGCGGAAGTCGCTCGCCGTCCACTCCCACACGTCGCCGATCAACTGCCGGACGCCGTACGGGGACTGGCCCGCCGGGTAGCTGCCGGCCGGGGCCGGGCGCAGGTGGCGCTGGCCGAGGTTGGCGTGGTCGGGCGTCGGGCTCCCGTCGCCCCAGGGGTAGCGGCGCGAACGGCCGGTCGCCGGGTCGTGCCGGGCGGCCTTCTCCCACTCCGCCTCGGTCGGCAGCCGCCGCCCGGCCCAACGGGCGTACGCGTCCGCCTCGTACCAGCTGACGTGCAGCACCGGCTCGTCCAGCGGGACGGGCTCCAGCGTGCCGAAGCGGCGGCGCAGCCACTGGCCGTCCTCGTGCCGCCAGAAGAGCGGGGCGGTCAGGCCGGCCTGCCGCCGGTGCGCCCAGCCCTCGGGGGTCCACCAGTGCGGCTCGTCGTAGCCGCCGTCGGCGATGAAGCGCAGGTAGGCGCCGTTGGTGACGGGGGTGGTGTCGAGCCGGAACGCCGGGAGGTCGACGACGTGGGCCGGGCGCTCGTTGTCCAGCGCCCACGGTTCGATGTCCGTGCCCATCGTGAACGGCCCCGCGGGGACGAGGACTTCGGCAGGCAGCGTGGCGGCGTCCGCGGGCGCGGGCGGTGGCGGGGGTGCGGCCAGGGCGGGTTCGCCCTTGCGGAGCTGATGGGTGATCAGCATCGTCTCGTCGTGCTGCTGTTCGTGCTGCGCGATCATGCCGAACGCGAAGCCGGCGTCCAGCAGCGGCGCGCCCTCCAGCGGGCTCGCCGCGAGCAGGTCGAGCACCCGGCCGCGCACCTCGTGCGCGTACGCGCGGGCCTCGCCGGGCGGCAGCAGCGGCAGGCTGGGACGTTCGGCGCGCGGGTGCTGGAACGCGTCGTAGAGCGGGTCGATCTCCGGGTGCATCGGGTCGTGGCCGCCGACGTTGCGCAGCAGCCAGAGCTCCTCCTGGTTGCCGATGTGGGCCAGGTCCCAGACCAGCGGCGACATCAGCGGCGAGTGCTGGGCGGTGAGGTCGTGGTCCTCGACGCAGTCGGTGAGGGCGGCGGTGCGGGCACGGGCGGAGAGCAGCTCGGCGGCGATGGCGTCGCGCAGCGACTCGGTGCCCGCCGGAGCCTCGGCGGGGGGTCGGACGTCGGTCATGGGGCGGCCTCCTCCGGGGGAGTGCGTCGGGTGCCGGCGCGCAGGGCGTCCAGCTGGTCGTCGGCCGGGCAGCGGCCGCGTGCGGGGTAGCGCTCGGCGAATTCGGCGACGGTGGCGCGCAGCCGGGCGGCGCCGGGCAGGCTGCCCAGCGCGGCGTCGGCGGCGGCGAAGCAGGCGAGCGCGGCGCGGCGCAGTTCGGGGTCGGCGACGGCCAGGGTGGCGGCCCGGCGCCAGACGTCGGTGCGCGGCGGGCGCGGCCCGTCCGCGCCCCGCGGCGGCCCCGGCGCCTTCAACGGCTCCAGCGGCTCCAGGGGCTCCAGCGCGGCGAGTGCGGCGTCGGCGGCCACCGGGTCGTCCAGCAGCGCGGTGACCAGGGCCGCGGGCACCACCCAGCCGTCGCCGGGCTGGGCGTCGATCATCCGCAGCTCAAGGTGGCCGCGCGGGCGCACCGGCGGGAAGAGGGTGGTGCGGTGGTAGTCCAAGTCGGCCAGGGTGGGCGGGCGTTCGCCGGCACCGCGCAGCCAGTCGCGGAAGGTGAGGCCGCGCGGAGCCGTCCACGGCAGGCCGTCCGGGCGGCGCACGCACAGCACTTCGGCGTCCAGCACGTACTGGGCCCACGCCTCGCGGGGGTCGCCGTGGTCGGGGGCCGGGGCGAGCGTGCGGGTCGGGTCCATCCGGGACCACACGGTCTGCCGGGTGGACCGGTGGCCGGTCGGCTTCCCGTCCAGCAGCGGTGAGTTGGCGAAGGCCGCGACCAGCACCGGGCCGAGCCGGTGCGCCAGCAGCCAGCGCCGGTCCACCGCGTGCGGGCCGTCCGCGTCGCCGGCGTCCAGGCACACCTGGAGGGACGCGGTGCCCGTCATCATGATGCGGCCCCAGGGGCCGGCGGAGTCGAAGTGCCGCTCCATCGCGAGGTACCGGGGATGGTCGAGGACCATCCGGCGGGGGCGGGCGAGGGGGTCGGTACCGGTGCCGGTGAGACGCAGGCCCTGCGCCGCGAACGCGGCCCGCAGGGCGGTCAGATCGCGCCGGGTGTCGTCGACGCAGGCCAGGAGGCCGGTGGCGGGCGGGGAGCTGAGCTCGACCTGTCCGCCGGGTTCGAGCGTGAGGCGCGAACCGGAGGGGAGCGATGTGCCGTCCTCGCCGCCGAGCGGCAGCGAACGGAGGGCGGCGTGGGTCCGTTCAGGGGGGACGGGCCGGCTGGGACATCGGTCGTCGTGGACGAACCACTCGACCTCGACACCGACCAGCCGGGGCGGACCGATCTTGAAACACACCCCCGATACGTGGCTGCGCGCTCCCGACTCCGTCAAGGGGGTGACCTTGGTCGGAGGCGTCGGGGGGCTCTGCCGGTCGGGCGGAGTGGCTGGGGATACGGGTATCACCGGACTTACCATCCTCGGGATCACGATTGCGGCCCGGTCTACTTTGCCCAGTCTGCTACGGAGCATGCGGGGGCGCCCCGCAAAATTCGCGTGAATGTTCGTCTTTGCAGGTCAGGGGCGGTGCAATCGGGTGAACGGCACTGTCCGTGAACGTCGTTCGGCGGTATTCCGTGCGGAGTCCGACGGCGCTTTCACGGGTTGCCCCGGGGGTCTTCACGCCCGTGCTCGGATCCGCGCGAGGCGTTCGAGGACGGTCTCCAGCACCGGTTGTGGCAGCGCGTAGTTCAGGCGCAGCGCGCCGTGGCCACCGGGGACGGACCCGGGGCCGGACTCTGTGTCGGACTCGGCGCCGAACTCGGTGCCGTCGGAGGCTTCCAGTGCGCAGCGGTCGAGCAGCGCCCGGCGGGCGGCGGCCGGGGGGAGCCCCAGCGCGGCGGCGTCGAGCCAGAGCAGGTAGGACGCCTGCGGCGCGGAGCGGACGGCGGGGCCGAGGAGGTCGGTCAGGCGCTCGCGGTCGGCGGCGAGGTGGGCGAGCAGGGCGTCCAGCCAGGGGCCGCCCTCGCTCAGCGCCGCGTGCTGGACGGTCTGTTCGACGAGGCCGCCCTCCCAGAAACCGAAGCCCGCCATGGTGTCGAGCAGCCGGGTGCGTAGGGCCGGGTCGGGCACGAGCGCGAAGCTGCTCGGGAGGCCGGAGGCGTTGAAGGTCTTGCCGACGGAGTTGAGCGTGACCGTGCGGGCGCGGAGCGGCTCGTCGACGGTGGTGACGGCGACGGGGTGGGTGTGGCCGGGGTGGGTGAGGTCGCCGTGCACCTCGTCGGAGACCAGCAGCGCGCCCGCCTCGGCCGCCTCCTCGGCGAGGGCGCGGACGTCCCCGGCGGGCCAGACGCGGCCGGACGGGTTGTGCGGGCTGCTGAGCAGCACCACGGAGGTGGGGCGGGGAAGCAGACCGGACGGAAGGCGGTAGCCGTCCTCCGGGCGGAGCATGAGCGGCAGTTCGCGGTACGGCAGGCCGGCCGCGCGGCAGACCTGGGCGAAGCCGCCCCACTCCGGGGTGGGGAAGGCGACGGGCGCCTCCGGGCGTACGGCCTCCAGCAGCAGCCGGATCGCGGTGCGCGGGCCGAACGGCAGGAGCAGCACCCAGTCCGGGTCGACCGCGACGCCGTGCCGCGTCCGGTACCAGTGCGCCACCAGCTCCCGCCCGGCCGGGTCGCACACCGTGTACCCGTACGCCCGGTGCCGGGCCCGGCGGGTGAGCGCTTCGGCGACGGCCGGCGGGCCGGGCAGGTCCATGTCGGCGAGGCTCATGGCGATCACCCCCGGCGCCGCCGCACGCGCCCACTTGCTGCTCCCGGTCCCGGACCGGTCGAAGGGCCGCCCGAAGCCGAAGTCGGGCGTGGCGGCGGTGCGGGCGGGGGAGGGTGTGCGGGGCGGGGTGCTCGGGCTGCGGCTCACGGCGGGCCTCCGGGGCGTCGGGCGTGCGCCGCCACGCTAACCCCGGCGGAGCCGGCCCGTCCCACGCTTCGGGCGCGGCGGGCGGGGCGCGGGGGGTGGGCCGTATGCTCCGGGCGGCCTGCGAACGGCAGGCGCACGGGGGAGAGGCGGGCGGTGCGGATGGCGATGACGGCGCAGGAGACGGCCACCGAACAGGGCGACGAGGTCACGCTGTTCGTGGCCCGGCGGGTCGAGCCGGGCTACGAGGAGGCGTTCGAGGCGTGGGCGAAGAACATCCTCGCCGCCGCGTCCGCCCACGAGGGCAACCTCGGCACCGGGCTGCTGCGCCCGGCCGGGCCGGGCGAACCCTGGCACCTGCTGCTGCACTTCCGTGACGCCGGGGCCTTCCGCGCCTGGCAGGCCTCCCCGGCCCGGGCGGCCTGCTTCGAGAAGGCGGACGGCCACCACTACGAGGTGCACCGGCACGAGATCCTGGGCATGGAGGGCTGGTTCGCCACGACGCCCGGCGCGGCGCAGCGCCGCCCGCCGGTGCGCTGGCGGATGGCAGTCGCCTCGACGCTCGCGATCGCCCCGCTCGTCGTGGCGTCCACGGTGCTGATCGGCCCCTACCTCGCGGGCCTGCCGGTGCCGGTCCGCCCACTGGTCACCGCGCCGCTCATCAGCGGGCTGATGACGTACGCGGCGCTGCCGCTGGTGACGCGGTGGCTGCGGAGGTGGCTGTTCCCGGCGGACAAGTGATCGGTGAGACGGGTGACCGCTGACGAGTGACCGCTGATCGCTGACAGATGACAGAAGACAGATAACAGATTTCAGCGGACAGATTTTGAAATCTGTTCGCTGAAATCCGTCCGCCGAACCCCGTCGGCCGTCACCCGCCCGCCGCCGCCAGGTACCGGGCCAGGCCGCGCCGTCCCCGTCGCATCATCACCGCGTGGTTCGCCCGGAACAGCGGGTGCAGCGGCAGGGCGAGGCGGCGCAGCAGGGGTTTGCCGGGGCGGGTGTCCTCCTCGAAGAGCACGCGGCAGCGGGCCGCGCCCTCCGGCGTGACGGTGAACCGGGACCACCCGGCGAGGTCGCCCCGCATGGCGACCTCCAGCACCCCCGCCACCGGGTCGCGGCGGCGCGCCTCCAGCCCGATCACCAGCGTGTACGGCAGCAGTGCGCGCACCACCACCTCCCCCTCCTCCTCGCCCGTCTGCCGCACCTCCCGGATCTCCGGCCACCACAGCGGGTAGCTCAGTACGTCCTCCAGCGCCGCGAACACCTCCCGTGCGGGCGCGGCGAATTGCCACGTGCCCCGGAAGCGGTAGTGGTTGGGGTCCACGGCCCCAGCCTAGTCCGGTCGGGTCAGGCCGAACGCGGTGTTGACCAGGGCGACGTGGCTGAACGCCTGTGGAGTGTTGCCGAGTTGGCGTCCGGCGTGCGGGTCCCACTGCTCCGAGAGCAGGCCCAGGTCGTTGGCGAGCCCGACCAGGCGCCCGAACAGTTCGCGCGCCTCGTCCGCCCGTCCGGTGGCGGCGAGCGCGTCGGCGAGCCAGAACGAGCAGGCGAGGAAGGCGCCTTCGTCCTCGGCCAGCCCGTCCCCGGCCAGCCCGTCCCCGGCCAGCCCGTCCCCGGAGAGCCTGTCCCCGGCCGGCCCGTCCCCGCCCGGCCCGCCCTCGGAGAGCCCGCCCCCCGCCCGCCCGTCCCGGCCAGGCCCGCCGCCGGAGCGTCCGGCCCGGTACCGCCGGACCAGTCCGCCGTGGTCGAGCCCGTCGCGGACGGCGTCGACGGTGCGCACGACCCGGGGGTCGTCCGGTGGCAGGAACCCGCTCTTGACGACGAACAGGGTGGCCGCGTCCAGCCCCCGCCCCCCGTAGTGCTGGACGAAGACGCCGCGCCGCCGGTCGTAGCCGTGGGCGCACACGTCGGCGTGGACGGCGTCGCGCATCGCCCGCCACCGCTCCGTCGGCGCAGGCAGCCCGGTGGCCTCGGCGAGCCGGACGGCGCGGTCGGCGGCGACCCAGCACATCACCTTGGAGTGCACGAAGTGCCGCCGCCCGTCGCGCACTTCCCACAGTCCTTCGTCGGGTTCGCGCCAGTGCTGTTCCAGGTAGGCCATGAGCGCCCGGAGCAGCGTCCAGACGTGCCGCTCCATCGGCAGACCGGCCAGCAGCGCGAGGTGCAGGGTGTCCACCACCTCGCCGTAGACGTCGAGTTGGAGCTGGCCGACGGCGGCGTTGCCGAACCGCACCGGCCGCGAGTCCTCGTAGCCGGGCAGCCAGTCGGCGGTGGTCTCGCCGAGCACGCGCTCGCCGGCGACCCCGTAGACGGCCTGGAGGTCGCCAGGGTCCCCGGCGATGGCGCGCAGCAGCCAGCGGCGCCAGGCGACGGCCTCCTCGCGGAACCCGCTGCGCAGGAGGGCGGAGAGCGTCATGGAGGAGTCGCGCAGCCAGCAGAAGCGGTAGTCCCAGTTGCGCGCCCCGCCGATTCGTTCGGGCAGCGAGGCTGTGGGCGCGGCGACGATTCCGCCGGTGGGCGCGTACGCCAGCGCCTTGAGGGTGATCAGCGAGCGCAGGACGGCGGCCCGCCACTCGCCCTGGTAGCGGCACCCGGCCGCCCAGTGCTGCCAGCGGGAGACGGTGTCGAGCAGCGCCCGGTCGGGGTCGGTGCGCGGGGTGGTGGCCAGGTGGGAGGGCTGCCAGGTGAGGATGAACGGGACGCGTTGCCCGGCGGCGACGGTGAAATCGGACGTGGTGACCCCGTCGAGGCCGTAGGTGTGGACGCCGTCGGGCACCCGCAGCCAGGCGGAGTCGGGCCCGGCGACGGCGACCCGGTGGTGTCCGGTGCGCCGCACCCAGGGGTCGACGCGCCCGTAGTTGAAGCGCAGCCGCAGCGCGCCGCGCATCGGGACGCTGCCCGTGAGGCCGTCGACGACGCGGATCAGCTGCGGGGCGCGCCGCCCGTCCGGGCCGCGCTGCGGCATGAAGTCGGTGACCCGGACCTGCCCGGCGGCGGTGTGCCACTCGCTCTCCAGGACGAGGCTGTCGCCCCGGTAGCGGCGAGTGCGGCAGGTGCCGGCGCCCGCGGGGGCGAGCCGCCAGGCGCCGTGGCAGGGGTCGCCGAGCAGTCCGGCGAAGCAGCTGGGGGAGTCGAACCGGGGCAGGCACAGCCAGTCGACCGAACCGTCCCGGCCGACCAGGGCGGCGGTCTGCAGGTCGCCGATGAGGGCGTAGTCCTCGATGCGTCCGGCCATCACCTCCATTCTCGGCTCCGCTCCCGCCCGGCGCCCCCGCCGCCCGCTCCCGCCCGGCGCCCCCGCCGCCCGCTCCCGCCCGGCGCCCCCGCCGCCCGCTCCCGCCCGGCAGCTCCGTCGGCAGCGCCCGCCGGACGGAGCGGGAGACGGAGCGGGGAACAGGGCGGGAAGCGGACACTCCGCTTGCACCCGTTCGGGGTGCGGGGGAGGATCTTCTGTGCTTGTAGTCTCATCTGTCACAGCAGTGGCCTGTGGTCGCTGCTGCCCCAGAACCGGAGTGAAGGAGTCACAGGCATGCGGCGACCGAGCTGGGTACCGGAAGGCACGGACCTGGACAAACCGAACGCCGCACGGGTCTACGACTACTACCTCGGGGGATCGCACAACTTCGAGGTGGACCGGGAGATGGCCCGCAAGGCGCTCGCCCTGTGGCCGGAGCTGCCCCAGATCATGCGCTCCAACCGGGCCTTCCTGCGCCGCGCCGTGACGCTGCTCGCCGAGCGCGGCATCTCCCGCTTCCTGGACATCGGCTCCGGCATCCCGACCTTCGGCGCCGTGCACGAGATCGCCCGCGCGATCCGCCCCGAGGCGCAGGTGGTGTACGTCGACCGTGACCCGGTGGCCGTCGCGCACAGCCGGCTGCTGCTGGCGGACGACCCGGGGTGCGCCGTCGTGCAGGCCGACCTGCGTGACGCGGACCTGCTGGCCCACCCCGAGGTGGCCGGGCTGCTGGCGGCCGGCGAGCCGGTGGGCGTCCTGCTGGTGGCCGTCGCGCACTTCGTCAGCGACGACGAGGACCCGTGGAAGCTGATCGCGACGATCCGCGACGCGCTTGCGCCCGGCAGCGCGCTGGTCCTCTCGCACGCCTCCTCGGAGGGCCGCCCCGACCAGGCGGAGGACCACCAGAACCTGTACCGGATGACGCCGACCCCGCTGACCATGCGCACCCGCGCGCAGGTCACCGCGATGTTCGAGGGCTTCGAGCTCGTGGAGCCGGGCGTGGTGTACCTGCCGCAGTGGCGGCCGGACCAGCCGGAGTCGGTCGGCGAACACCCCGAGCGGATGAGCGGGGTGGCGGGCGTGGGGTTCCGTCCTTGAGCGGACGAAGCGGACGCAGCGGGCCCGGTGGGCTCAGCGGCCGCACCAGACGCAGCGGCCGCATCGGATGCAGCGGACGCATCCGGCCCGGCGGCCGCACCGGACGCGGCGGGCGACCGGTCGGCGGAGGCGGAACCGCGACCGCCGGGGCGGCGGTCGCATGAGCAGGACCCCGGCCCCCGGCAGCGCGGAGCGGTTCCACGAGGAGTGGGCCCGGCTGCTCTCCGGCGACCACGGTGCCGTCGTCCACCCCGGCCTGCTCGGCCGCCTGGTGGCCCGCACCGCCGCGCTGCTGCACCGCGCCCAGCAGGACGAGCCGTTCGAGCCGCACCTGGCCGCCCAGGCCGGCGCGGAGCTGGTCGACGCGCACTTCACCGACCCGGTCGTGCTCGCCCGCGCGGTGGAGCTGCTGCACGCCCAGCCGGTCGGCGACGACCGCGGCCCCGCCCTGACCGGCGCCTTCGCCGCGGGCTGGGCGGCCGCCCTGCGCGAGCGCACCCTGCGTGAGCAGGAGGCGATCCGGGCCGCCGCCGACCTCGCCCGCAAGGAGGCCGAGCGGGCGTTGCGCGCCTCCGAGGCCCGCTTCCGCGCCCTGTTCGAGAGCGCCGCGATCGGCATCGGCATCGGCGACACGGACGGCAACATCCTGGCCGTGAACAAGGCCCTGCAGGACCTGTTCGGCGCCGGGCCCGAGGACATGATCGGCCGCCGGGTCGGCGACCTCGTCCACCCCGAGGACACCCCCGGCGTGTGGGAGGCGTACGAGGACCTGATCAGCGGCAAGCGGGACTACTTCCAGTTCGACAAGCCGTACTACCGGCAGGACAGCGAGGTCATCTGGACCCACCTCACCGTCTCGCTGATCCGCGACGACGACGGCCGGCCGCAGTACCAGGTCGCGATGCTGGAGGACGTCACCGACCGCTACCGCCTCCAGGAGCGGCTGCGCCACCAGGCCACCCACGACCCGCTCACCGGACTGCCCAACCGGGCGGCCTTCTTCGAGCGGCTGGAGAAGCTGTTCGAGGAGCCGGAGCCGGGCGCCCGCTTCGGCCTGTGCTACGTCGACCTCGACGGCTTCAAGATCGTCAACGACAGCCTCGGCCACGACACCGGCGACCAGCTGCTCTCCGCCGTCGCCGCCCGCCTGAAGGCCGCGCTCTCCCCCCTCGGCCACCTGGTCGCCCGGCTCGGCGGCGACGAGTTCGTCGTCCTGCTGGAGAAGTGCCGGGGCGAGCAGGAGGCGATCGCCGCGGCGAAGACCGTCCTCAAGGCGCTGGCCGGGCCCGTGCTGATCGGCGATCACAAGCTCGCCGTGGGCGCGAGCGTCGGCGTGCTGGAGCGGCGCGTGTCCACGACCACCCCGGGCGCCGCCGTCCGGGCCGCCGACCTGACGCTCTACCGGGCCAAGGAGGCCGGCCGGGGGCGCTGGACGCTGTTCGACCCGAAGGAGAACGCCCGCGCGGTCAGCCGGTACGCGGTGTCCGTGCGGATGCCGGCCGCCCTCGACCGCGGCGAGTTCTTCATCGACTACCAGCCGCTCTACGCGCTCGGCGACGGCCGGCTCGCCGCCGTGGAGGCGCTGGTGCGCTGGCGCCACCCGCAGCTGGGCGTGCTCGGCCCGGACGAGTTCGTCACCACCGCCGAGGAGACCGGGCTGATCATGCCGCTCGGCCGCTGGGTGCTGGAGCAGGCCTGCGGCCAGGCCGCCGAGTGGATCAAGCGGTTCGGCGACGCCGCGCCCCAGCTCAACGTCAACCTGGCGGTGCGTCAGGCGCGCAGCGCGGCGCTGGTCACCGACCTCGGCCGGATCCTGGACGGCACCGGCCTGGACCCGGCCCGGCTCCAGCTGGAGATCACCGAGTCCACCGTGGTCGGGCCCGAGGACGAGGCGCTGCGCACCCTGCACGGCCTGGTGGACCTCGGGGTGTCGCTGGCGGTGGACGACTTCGGCACCGGCTGGTCCAACCTCGCCTACCTGCGCGACCTGCCGGTCTCCGGCCTGAAGATCGCCGGGTCCTTCGTGGGGGACCTGCACGACCCCGGCAAGGACGAGTCGACCGGGTGGCGCATCGTCAGCGGGCTGGTGTCGATGGCGCACGCGCTGGGGCTGAACGTCACCGCCGAGGGCGTGGAGACCCGCAGGGACGCCGAGCGGCTGCGCACCATCGGCTGCGACTGGGCGCAGGGCTGGCACTTCGGGCGCCCGGTGCGGCCGGCCGAGATCGCCCGCCGGATCGCGGAGGAGCCGCAGGGCCGTCCGATCGGGGAGCGCTGACGTCCGGAGTGCTGAGGTCCAGGGAGCTGACGTCCGGAGCGCTGAGGTCCGGGGAGCTGACGGCAGAGGCGGGTGACGATCGGGAGCGGTGACTCGGCGTCACCACGGGTCATGGGAAGTTATGTCAAAAATCGGACAAAAGCCCTTGACGTCACCGTGCGTGCGGACGGACGATGAGTCATTGGCTCAGTCGGCGTCCTGCGGGACGCGGCAGGCCGGTTCTTCCGACGGCGCCCTCGGCGCCGTGCGAGAGCCCGGAGCGGTGCGCACCCCACCTTCGGCCGCCCCAGGCGCTCTCGACAGTTCAGGCGGTCCCCGCGGGGCCACCTCCCCAGGCTGCGCGTGCGCGTATCCGTCCGCGCCCCGGGCCTGTTCGCCACATCTCCAAGGGCAGTGCCGCGCCGCTCCCCGGCGTCGCCGGCCGCCCCCGCCTCCGTTCGTTCGAGAGGCCCTCCATGAGCACCACCCTGCCCCCCACCGCCGTCCCGTACCCGTACGCAGGACGGCCCTCCGGCGCCCCGCCGGACCGGCACCCGCACCGGCGCGCCAGCGACCGGGTCCTCGACCACCGTCCGATGCGCCGGGCCGGCGACCGCGTCGCCACCACCCACACGGTCAGCCTCGTCATCCCCGCCCAGAACGAGGCCCGCAACATCGCCTGGGTCTTCGAGCAGATCCCGCGCTGCGTCGACGAGGTCATCCTGGTCGACGGCGCCTCCAGCGACGCCACCGTGCCGATGGCCAGGCAGTGCCTGCCGGCCGTCCGCAGCGTCCAGCAGAGCGCGCCGGGCAAGGGCAACGCGCTGCGCACCGGGTTCGCCGCCGCCACCGGCGAGTACATCGTCATGATGGACGCCGACGGCTCCATGTGGCCCGGCGAGATCCCGCACTACCTGCACTTCCTCGACCACGGCTACGACTTCGTCAAGGGCTCGCGCTGCATCGCCGGCGGCGGCTCGCTGGACTTCACCCGGGTCCGCTCGCTCGGCAACCGCTTCCTCCTCGCCGTCGTCAACCGCCTCTACGAGGCGAGCCTCACCGACCTGTGCTACGGCTACTGCGCCTTCCGCCGCTCCTTCCTGGACGCCCTCGACCTGTGCTCCACCGGCTTCGAGATCGAGGCCGAGATGATCGCGCACGCGCTGCGTTCCGGGCTGCGGATCGCCGAGGTGCCGAGCCTGGAACTCCCCCGCCGCAGCGGTCACTCGCACCTGCACGCCGTCTCCGACGGCCGCCGGGTCCTGAGGACCCTGATCGCCGAGCGTCCCGGCGCCCGGTCCCCTGTGGCCGCCCCCCTGGGGGAGCGCTGATGGAGGGCACCGGCCGGCGCACCGAGGCCGCCTGCCCGCGCCCTGTCGCCCGCGACTCGCTCCACACCCCCGTCCGCGTCGTCGAGCCGGAACCGGACGAGCCGGGGGCGTCGCGCGCACCCGGCGGTCGCGGCGCCGCCGACCCGGCCGGCCGCGTGTCGGCGTTGGTGCGGCTGCACGGACACCGGCCCGGCCTGGCCACGGCCACCGGTACGGCGGGCGGCCCCGCCGCGCCGCACCGGGCGCTGGTCGACGCCTCCCTCCGGGAACCGCGCGTTCCCGCTCCGTCCACCGCGACACCCGCGGCGCGTCCCGGTCGGGCCGGACGCGCCCGGGTGCCTGCGGGCCCGCGGACGGACGACCCGGTCGACACGGACGACGTCGACACGAACGACGCCGACACGAACGACAAGGACCACACCGGCCGCAGGCCGATCCGAGGCGCCGGGGGTCCGGCGGCGCCACTGCGGGCGGACGCCCGGAGCGCGGCCCGGTCGGGGTCGCCGCGCCCCGGGTGCCCGCCCGCCCACCGGGCCGGTCCGCGCTGACGCGGACCTTTCCCGAACCTGCCCAGCCCCGGCGGCACCGCGAGGAGGAACGATGCGCGGCACCAGGTGGCCCGGCGCCACGACGACGGGCGCCACCACGGCAGATGCCACGACCTGTGGCACCACGGCACGCGAAGGCGACCGCTCCGGGACCGCCCCCGGGGCGAGGACCGGCGCGGTGCTGTGCCGGCCCGGCCACGTGCTCGACCTCGAACTCGGCCTCGAACCCGACGCCGAACCCGACGTCGAACCCGACCGCGGACCCGACCGCGGACCCGACCGTGTACCGGGCCTCGAAGCCGACGCCGAACCCGACCCCGGCCCCGCGGCGGACCCCGGCCCGGCCCGCCTCCGGACGCCCGACGGCAAGGACGCCACCGGGGCCTCCGGCCGGGCCCTGGCCCTGGTCAGGCTGCACGGGCACCCGCTCGGCCTGGTCGGCGCGACCGCCGACGCCCCCGGCGCGCTGCTCCCGGCCCTCACCGAGGCCGCCCGCCGGGAACTCGCCGTCCCGATCGGCCGCCACCTCGCGGCCGACCGGACGCGGTCCGCGAACGGCCACGGCCCCCGCGCCCCCCGAACGTCCGCCCGCGTCCTCCATCCATGCCTCGCGGCCCGGGCGGACACCCTCCTCGACGCACCGCTGATCAGCGTGGTCGTGTGCACGCACGACCGCGCCGGGATGCTGCGGGACTGCCTGGACTCCGTCCTGCGCGTGGACTACCCGCGGTTCGAGGTCGTCGTGGTGGACAACGCGCCGCACAGCGAGGCCGCCGCCCGCCTGGTCCGCGAGCGCTACCAGGGCCGGGTCCGCTACCTGCGCGAGCCGATCGCCGGCCTGGCCCGGGCGCGCAACCGCGGACTGGCCGTCGCCGCGGGGCAGTTGATCGCCTACGTCGACGACGACATCGTCGTCGACCGGGCCTGGCTGGCCGCGATCGCCGAGGCCTTCGCCGGCTCCCGGCGGACCGGCTGCGTGACCGGGCTGATCCTGCCCGTCGAACTGGTCACCGACGCCCAGGCCGCCGTCGTCCGCCACGCGGACTTCGACAAGGGCTTCGCCCGCCGGCGGTGGTCCCTCGCCGACCCGCCGCCGGACCCCCTCTTCCCGTTCACCGCGGGGCGCTTCGGCTCCGGCGGCAACATGGCCATCCGGGCCGACCTGCTGCGCGCCCTCGGCGGCTTCGACCTGGCCACCGGCCCCGGCACCCCGGCCAGGGGCGGCGAGGACCTGCTCGCCTTCTTCCGGGTGCTGGCCGCAGGGCGCGAACTCGTCTACCAGCCCGACGCCGTGGTCTGGCACCGCCACCGCCGCACGGAGGAGGCGCTCGCCGTCCAGGCCTTCGGGTACGGCAGCGGCCTCGGCGCCTACCTGACCGCCGCCGCCCTCCACGAGCCGCGGCTCCTGCCCGCCCTGCTGCGCCGCCTGCCGCGGGGCGTCGCCCTCGCCCTCGGCCGGGCCCGCGCCCGGCCGGCCGCGGACGAGGCCTGGTCGTGGCGGCTCTCCCGGCTGGAGCTCCAGGGCCTGCTGTACGGGCCGCTCGGCTACCTGGCCGCCGTGCACCGGGCCTACCGCGACAACCGGAGGGGCTGACGGGCACCATGGCCGACACCTCCCGCCGGACCGCCGCGAGCACGGACGCGCAAGCGCACGCGCACGCGGTCGCGGCCGCCTCGCCGAGCCTGTCCGTGGTGGTCTGCGCCTACACCACCGAGCGCTGGGACGACCTCTGCGCCTGCCTCGCCTCGGTCGCCCGCCAGCACCGGCCCGCCGACGAGGTCGTCCTGGTCGTGGACCACTGCCCCGAGCTCGCCGCCCGCGCCGCCGAGGGCTTCCCGTCGGTCCGGGTCGTCACCAACGGCGAGTGCCGGGGCCTGTCCGGCGCGCGCAACAGCGGGGTGCGCGCGGCGCACGGCGAGATCGTGGCGTTCCTGGACGACGACGCCGCCGCCGAACCCGACTGGGCCGACCGCCTGCTGGCCGGCTACCGGGATCCGCGGGTGCTCGGCGTCGGCGGCCTGGTGCGGCCCTGGTGGGAGGCCGGGCGGCCGGCCTGGTTCCCGCCGGAGTTCGACTGGGTGGTCGGCTGCTCCTACCGCGGACTGCCCGAACACCCCTCCCCGGTACGGAACTTCATCGGCGCCAACATGTCCTTCCGGCGCTCCGAGGTGCTCGCGGCCGGCGGCTTCCGGACCGGCCTCGGCCGCGTCGGCAAGCGCCCGCTGGGCTGCGAGGAGACCGAGCTGTGCCTGCGCCTGGCCGCCCGCCGCCCGCACGGCCTGCTGCTGTACGAGCCGTCGGCGGCCGTGCGCCACCACGTGCCGGACACCAGGACGACCTGGCGCTACTTCCGGTCGCGCTGCTACTGCGAGGGCCTGTCCAAGGCCGCCGTGGCCGGCCGGGCGGGTGCGGGTCCGGCCCTGTCCAGCGAACGCCGCTACCTGCGCTCCACCCTGCCCCGGGCCGTCCTCCGGGAGGTGCGGGCGGGCGGCGGCCGCGGGCTGCGCACGCTCGGCGCCCTGCTCGGGGGCGTCTCGGCCGCGTCGCTCGGGTACGCGGTCGGCTCGCTGCGCCGGCGCGTGCGCCCGCACGGTGACCGGCCCGTCCCCGGCGCCGCGCCGGGCGGGAGCCCGCCGTGAGCGCCGTCCCCGTGTTCCTGTACCACTCGGTCGCCGACGACCCGCCGTCCTGGATCGCGCCGTTCACCGTCTCCCCGCGGGCCTTCGCCGAGCAGCTCGACCGGATCGCCGACAGCGGTCTGACCGTCGTCCCGCTGCACCGGCTGGTCGCGGCCCTGCACGGCGGTCCCCGGCTGCCCCCGCACGCGGCCGTGCTGACCTTCGACGACGGCTTCGAGGACTTCTTCTGGACGGTGGCCCCGCAGCTCGCCGACCGCGGCCTGCCGGCCACCCTGTTCGTCACCACCGGGGCCGTCCACCCGCCCGGCGGCGCGCCGGAGGGCAGCCTGCTGCCGCCGGCACCGATGCTGACGTGGCGTCAGATCGCCAACCTGGACGTCCTGGGCGGGGTCGAGATCGGCGGGCACAGCCGCACCCACGCCCAGCTGGACACCCTGTCGTGGGGTGCGCTGGACGCCGAGATCGGGTACTGCAAGCGGCAGTTGGAGGAGGTGCTCGGCCACGGGGTGGACTCCTTCGCCTACCCGCACGGCTACTCCAGCGCCGTGGTGCGCCGCCGGCTGCGCGAGTACGGGTGGTCCTCCGGGTGCGCGGTGCGCGACGCGTTCAGCTCGGCGGCGGACGATCCGCTGCGCATCGCCCGGCTGACCGTCCGGGCCGACACGGCGCCCGAGGTGTTCCACCGGTGGACCCTCGGGCAGGGCGCGCGGGTGGCGCCGTACCCCGAGTCCGTCCGCACCAGGGCCTGGCGCGGCTACCGCCGGCTGCGAGCGGGGCTCGGGCGCCCGGTCGGAGGTCCGGCCGGGGCCTGAGGGGAGCCGGCCGGGAGGGCCGGCGGGCTCAGTGCTGCCAGACCCGCACCCACTCCACCTGCATCTGCGCGGAGTCGACCGAGGCCGGCGGCTGGTCGGGGACGCCGACGGCGAGGCTGAGCAGCACCTCCATGGCCACGTCCGGGATGTCCGCCTTGTCGGTCATCCAGTACCTGGCCTGGCCGTCGACCAGCCAGGTGAGGGAGTCGGCCTCCCAGTCGAGCGCGAAGACGTGGTACCCGGCCGGGAAGTCCAGCGGCCCGTAGTGGCCGGCCGAGGACAGGTCCGCGCCCTTCGGGCCCGCCCAGTGCACGGACATCTGGACGTTCCGTGACGTTCCCAGGAACTCCGCCACGTCGATCTCGGGCGGGGTGACGCGGGTGACCGGCGACAGCCAGAACGCGGGGTAGACGCCCTGCTCGGCGGGGATGCGGACGGCGGCGGCGACGTAGCCCCGGGTGAAGGTGAAGCGCGGGGTGCCGTTCCAGCTGTCGCGTCCGGTGGAGACCATGCCCGAGGTCCACGGGTACGTCCGGCCGTCGGACCCGGGGGTCGTGGCGCGCTCGGCCCGCAGGGTGAGTGCGCCGCCGCCGACGGACACCTGGCCGGGCTGGTACCACTCGGACTCGCGGTTGCCCGCGTTGGTGCACCCGTTGTCGTTCCAGTCGTAGCAGGTCACCCAGCGCGACGAGTCGAGCGTGGATCCGCCGAACTCCTCCTTGAAGACGAGGTGCCAGGACCCGGGGGCGTCCGGCCGGGGGGCCTGGCCGGCGGAGCAGCCGGCGGTGGCGGCCAGCAGGACGAGCAGTCCGGCGCCGGCCGCCCGGCCGGCCCGCAGGGCGCGGCGGTGCCACGGATCGTGGTGGCGGGACGCGGTACGGAGCCTCATGCCGGTGGCCTCCCTTCGGACGGCCGGTCCGCGGTGGGCGCCGCCGCCCGCCTGCGGTGCCGGACGGCGGCCGGCACCAGGACCGTCAGCGAGGTGATCAGGGCGACCGCGCCGACGGCCCGCGCGGTGCTGATGGACCGCGTGAAGAAGAAGACCTCGGCGACGACCGTGTCGATCGCGACGCTGAACGCGACGGTGAGGACGACGGCTTCGAGCGGCTCCCGGCGGCGCCCGGCGCGCACCGGGTGGGTCAGGCGCAGCGCCGCCGCGCCGGGGCAGAGCAGCAGGAAGGAGGCCGCGACGACGGCGCGCAGCGGCAGCAGGGCCGCGGGCAGGGTCGTGGCGGCGAGGGCCACCCAGCCGGACACCGCGAGGACGGCCTCGGCGGGCGGCAGGCCCGCCGGGAGGCGGGTGAGGGCGCGGACCGGGAGGCGGGTCACGGCCGGCCTCCGTGCTGTTGCGGCCGGGGCTGCTGCGGCTGCTGCGGATGGGGCTGGATCTCGGGCGCGTTGTGGTCGACCAGCTCGTACACGACGGCGTCGGAGTTGCGGAACACCGGGGAGAACAGGTGCGAGCCGTCCACCGCGGCCTCCAGCCGGGGCACGGTGTCCGCGGGCAGCACGCCGGTGATGTAGCACTCGGCGGTCTGGGCGCGGTTGAGGACGAGGTACACCGGGCCGGGCGGGGCGGCCAGCGACACGGCCTGCTCCAGGCCCGCGAGCGGGTCCTTCACCAGGAGCCCGCGGTTCTCCAGCTGGTTCCAGGCGATGACCACCCGGTCGTGCTGGTCGTAGTCCTTGTCGATGTCCGGGACGTTGTTGGTGACCGTCACGACGAGCGAGCCGGCCGGCGCCGTCCGGTACAGGAACTCGGTCGCCGCGACCTCGCGGGAGGTGAAGGACTCCATCATCTCCTTGCCGTAGTAGCCGAACACCAGGCCGCCGAGGAAGGCCAGCAGGAGCGCGAACGAGGCGGCGGCCCGCAGCCGCACCCGCCACCGCGCGGGCGCCCCGGCGCGCAGCACCAGCGCGGCGACCAGCATCGCGGCGGCGGGCAGGGCGAACAGGTAGGAGCGGAAGATCATCTCGCCGCCGTAGCTGTTGAGCGCCGGCATCGGCATCGGGGCGATCAGCAGGTACGGCAGGGCCGTCCGGCGGGTCCAGGGCCGGCGCAGCAGCGCGACCGCGGCCAGCAGCACCACGGCGGCCGACAGCCCGCGGTCCACCCAGGCCAGGAGCACCTGGCCGGGGGCGGGGGAGCCGAGCCCGGTCAGCCACGTGGGGGCGTTGGCGTCCGGCGAGGCGATCGCCGCGACGAAGCTGCGCAGGTTCGCCGCGATGTACGGGCGGGCCGCGGTGGCCAGCCAGACCGCCTGCAGGACGACGGCGCACGCGAGGACGGGCAGCACGACGCGGCGGTTGCGGCGGGGGAGCGACAGCGCGGCCAGGAAGACGATCAGCATCAGCGGGGTGAGCTGGTGCGAGGTGACCAGGACCGCCACCAGCAGCAGCACCATCAGGAACCGGGCGGGCCGCCAGCCCTCGCGCACCGCCGCGGCGCCGGCCACCCCGGCGGGCGGCGGGTCGGCCGGCGCGCCGGGCGGCCGGACCGGTGTCAGCTGCTTGAGGACCATCGCGAGCACGGTGACGAAGAGCAGGAACCCGAAGGTCTGCGGCGCGAAGTAGTCCTGCCCGATCCACATGCACGAGAAGAAGATCCACACGGCCCCCCAGACCAGCCGCCAGTCCCGGGTGATCGTGCGGTAGAGCAGGATCAGCGGGCCGATCAGCAGCACGTCGGCCACCGGCGTGGCCCAGTGGGCGTAGCCCATCGCCGACGGCAGTCCGGTGGCGCGCAGGAGCAGGCCGTTGACGACGAAGAATCCCGGCCACTGGTTGTAGATGTCCAGCCAGCCCGGCCGCGGCACCGGGCCGCCGTGCCGCAGGAAGGCGTCGACCACCTCGACGTGCTTCCACGCCCACGAGTACCGGACACCGGGGTAGAGCAGGCTCGGGGTGGCGTGCACGATCGCGATGAGCCCGACCACGTACGCCGCCGACCACGCGTGGCTGAGCCGGGGGCGGCGCAGCTGGACGGCGAAGCCCAGGGTCAGCAGGCCGAGCGCGACCCAGAACAGCACCGGCAGCACCTCGATCAGCCCGAGGTCGTCCATCCGTTCCAGGTGCACGTGGCGCAGCGACACCAGCCAGAGCGCCATGGCCACCGGGAGGGCGCCGCGCGTGACGAGCGTGCGCACGGACGGCCGTCGCGGCCCGGCCCCGGCCCCCGCCGACGGCGGGCGGTCGGTGCGGACGCCGCGGGGCGCGGGCGCCGCGGGCCTGGTCATCCCGGCCACCGGGCCGGTGCGGCCGTCGCGCCGGTGTCCTTCAGGGCCGCGCCGGTGTCCTTCAGGGCCGTGCCGGTGTCCTTCAGGGCCGCGCCGGCTTCCTTCAGCACGGGGACGACGTTGGCGCCGACCCACCAGTGGCTGCGCCCGTACCGGGTCGACTTCTCCAGGTTCGAGGCCACGTGGCAGAGCCAGGCCAGGAGCGGGAGTCCGACGCCGCCGGGGGGATCGTCGAACCCGGCGGCGCGCAGCAGCCGGAGGTCGGCGGGCGGGAGGGAGCCCGTGCGGACGGCGTCGGTGACCAGGGCGCCCCAGGGGCGGCCTGACAGCTGGGCGCGCAGCGCGATGACGAAGGTGCACGCGTCGACCTCGGCCGGGCCGTTCGGCCGGGCGCCGCCCCAGTCGAGCACTCCGGTGACCCGGGTGCCGTCCTCGCCGAGCAGGACGTTGCCGGGGGCGAAGTCCCCGTGGAACCACGCGACGGCGGTCGGCCGGCCGTCCAGTTCCCGGTGCAGCAGCTCGACGAGGGCGTCCAGGTGTTCGGCCCCGGGGCCCGCGCGGCACCAGCCGATCCGTGCGGACAGCAGGGCGCGGCGCGGCTCCACCCAGTCGTCGAGCCGGTCCGTGAGGGGCTCGGTGCGCCCGGTCGCCCGGTGCAGCTCGGCCAGGGCGCCCAGCGCGGCGGCCGCCACCCGGGGGGCGTGCTCGGGGTAACGGGCGAGGTGTCCGTCGGCGGTGACGCCCGGCAGCCAGTCCTGGGTGACCAGTGGCAGCGGCCCGTCGAGGCGGCGGGACACCGGGCGGGGCAGGAGCCGGCGCCACTCGCCCAGCCGGGGGTCGGCGTCGAGCCGGCGCAGCACCTCCCACTCGCCCGCCAGGGTGGCGACGGCCGGGGCGCTCCGGGGGTGCTTGACGGCCAGCGGCGGCGTGGCGGCGCCGTCCAGGCGGAACACGAGCACGTCCGAGCGGCCCTGGGAGCTGTGGTGGGCGGTGGCGCCGCGGGCGGGCCCGATCCGGCGGGCGAGCCGCCGGGCGGTCAGGCCGTCGACGGGCCGGTAGAGCAGGGCCGGGCGGCGGATCGGCAGCAGACCGGCCACCGCGAGCCAGGCGGCGGCGGCCGGGCCGGCGGCCGTGGGGGTCTCGGCCGGGGCCGTCTCACGGGTGCGGGTGGGCAGCCACCAGGAGCGGCGCCAGAGCAGGGCCCCGGCCACCGCGCACTGCGCCACCAGCCAGGCCAGCCCGGCGCCCGCGACCCCCATGGGCGCCAGCAGCAGCACCGTCAGCCCGAGGGCCAGGACGGCCTGCGCGGCCAGGACGGCCAGGACGACCCGCAGCCGCCGCCGCACCCGGCAGGCCGCGACGGCGACGGCGACCACCAGGTTGGGCAGGGCCGAGAGCGCGAGCAGCCGCAGCGTCGTCGTTCCGGCGCGGGCGTAGTCGGGGCCGAACACGGACAGCACCCAGGGCGCGGCCACCGTCGCCGCCAGCGCCGCGGCCGCGAGCACGGCCCCGCTGTGGCGGAGCACCCGCCGGCAGTGGCGCACCAGCTGTTCGGCGGCGTCGGGGGAGTCCGCCGGGCTGGTCGCCTCGACGATCAGGGAGGCGCTCATGTTGATCGCGAACTGGTAGAGCGCGTACGCCACCAGCCAGGCGATCGAGAAGTAGGCGCCCGCGGCGGCCCCGAGCCGGCCCAGCACGATGAGCGGCGGCAGCGTGGTGGCGGCCAGCCAGCACAAGGAGCCGGTCCAGTCGGCGGCCAGGTAGGCGGGGGAGGGGGCCTGCCGCGGTGCCCCGGCGGGCGGGCCCGTGCCCTCGGCGGCCCGGCGGACGTGCCGGGGGATGGCGCGGCAGGCGATGAAGGTGTTGGTGAACAGCACGGAGAAGGCCAGCCCCGCGCCCCAGGAGCCGAGGATCGCGGCCCGCGCGCCGGCGGCCGCGAACAGCACGAGCAGCAGCAGCTTCACCGTGGCGAACAGGGTGTTCTCCAGGACCACCCAGTCCGCGCGGCGCAGTCCGGTCAGCACCCCGTCCTGGACGACGAACAGCGCGTACGCCGCGGTGGTGGCGGCGAACCCGGCCGCGACGGGCGGGGAGCGCAGGAAGCCCAGCCCGGGGGAGAGCCGCGGGACCAGCAGGACGAACCCGGCGCCGAGCAGCAGTCCGCAGCCCGCCGCCGCGAGGTAGGCCCGGCCCACCAGCCGTCCGGTCCGGCGCCCGGCCGGCGGGACGAAGCGGATCATGGTGTTGACCAGGTTGAGCTGCCCGACCCCGCCGAGGAACATCATCGCGGAGACGGCGGCGAAGCCGGCGCCGACCGCGGCGGGCGTGAACAGGCGGGCGGCCAGCGCCCAGTAGCCGGCGCCGACCCCGGCGGTCACCAGCGAACTGGCCGTGAGCAGGTGTCCGTTGCGCAGCAGCGGGTCGGACCGGCGCGCGGCCGTCCGTCCGCGGGCCGTGGCCGTCCGTCCGCTGGCTGCGTTCGTTCGTCCGTCGGTCGCGTCGGTCGCGTCGGTCGCGTCGGTCGCGTCGGTCGCGTCCGTCCGTCCGCCGGTCGTGGACGGGCGCCGGGTGGCGGCCGTGGGGGCGCCGGGCCGGGCTGCGGGGGTCTTCATCCGGGGCGCTCCCCGTCGGCCGGCCCGGTGCCGCCCGGAGGCGCGGCGGCGCGGACGCGCGCGGTGGCCCGGGCGAGTGCGGCGAGCCGGGGTGCCGCGCCGGCCCGTCCGGCCTCGGGCACGGCCAACAGGGCCAGCAGCGCGCGGACTTCGGGCGGGTGTCCGGGCGCCCGGCAGTCCGGGCAGCCGCCCGGCCGGTGGCCGATCAGCCGGCCCACGATCCCGGCGAGCCCGGCCTGGTACGGGTGCCGGGCCGTCGGGACGCCCGCGGCGGCCACGGCGGGAGCCGCGTTCGCCGGGGCGGCGGCGCGCCGGGCCCAGGTGAGCAGCGGGAGGTCGGCGGCGGTGTCCCCGACGGCCAGCGCGGGGACGGCGGTCCCGTCGCCGAGCGCCGCCAGCAGGGTGCGCACGCCGCCGGCCTTGTCGACGCCGCGCGGGACGAAGTCCGACTGGGCGTCGCCGGTCACGACGGTGAACCGGGTCCCGTACGGCGGCCGGCCCAGCAGCCCGGCGACCGTCCGGCCGGGCAGCGCGGTGCGCCGCGGGCCGTCCCCGGCGCTCGCGCGGAGGGACCACCGGGCGTACGGGTCGACGAAGACGCCCGGCAGCGCCGCGAGTCGGCGCCGCAGGCCGGTGGCATCCGTCCCGCTGACGGGGTGGATGGCGCCCGTCCCCGCGTCGAAGGCCACCGCGCCGTACTCGGCGACGCCGCCGGCCAGCCGGTAGGCCGCGCAGCGGTCCCGCACCTCGGGCAGGGAACGGCCGGTGGCGAGCAGCACCCGGTAGCCGTGCGCGCGCAGGGCCCGCAGGGCGAGCATGCCCTGCGGCGAGGACGCGGGGAACCCGAGGACGTCCGACTCCAGCACCCCGTCGACGTCCAGGACGCACCAGGGGCCTTGGGGATCGGTGTCCAGATCGGCCAGGTACGCGCCGGCGAGGAAGCGCTGGACGGCCACCGCCTGCGCCCGCCGCTCGTGGGCGCGGACGAGGGGCGCGCGGGCCGGGTCCGCCGTCCGGGCCTGCCGCGCGGCGTCCCAGTTCTGGACCAGCCGGAGCAGGCACCAGCGCGCCGGGTCGATCCGGCGGCCGGTCAACTGCTCGTAGGCGGCGAGGAGTTCCGTCTCGGCGGCGTGGGAGTGCGCGGGGCCGCCGGGCGCTTCGGTGACCGCGCCCGCGAGGTCGAAGGCCGCGTCGTAGGTCGCCAGGTCGAGGTTGCTGAACGCGCCGTCGGCGAAGCCGGTCTTCGTCCGCCCGCCGGTGCCGTCGGGGGGCCAGTGCCCGTCCCCGGTGCGGCCGTCGACGACGCAGGGCCGGGGTGCGGCCAGCAGGGACCGGGCCAGCGGGTACAGCAGGGCGGGGCGCAGGACGGGGTCGAGGCGGCCGCCGACGGGGGCCAGGATGCGGGCCGCGACCTCCCAGGCCGGCTGGCGTCCGGCGAGCCCGAGGCTCCGGTCGGCGGGCACCGCGAGGAGCCGTTGGCGGGCCGCGACGTACCGGGCGACCTCGGCCGGGCGGGGGCGGCCGGTGCGGTCGGCGGCGGTGCCCGGCGCCGGACCCGAGCCCGGCCCCGGCCCGGGTTCGCCGGGCAGGCGGGCGCGCAGCAGGACGCCGTCCGCGAAGCCGTGGACCTCCGGCACCAGGCCGTCGAGCGCCCGGGCGACGGTCACGGCCTGCCGGCCGAGGTAGCCGACCCCCGCCCACTGGGCGACGAGGGGCAGGGCGCGCTCGCGGCCGTCGGCGTCCGGGACATGGGCGGTCAGGGGGACGGAGAGGTGTGACCAGCGGGAGAGCGGGCCCGCCGTGCCGACCTCGGGCGCGCGGGCGGCCGTCCATCCCGCGCCCGGCGGCAGGTCGGGCGGCACGTTGCGCAGCACGTTGGGCAGCAGGCCGGTGAGCGCGGCCGCGCCCAGCCGGCGGCGGACCTCCCAATCCCCGCCGGGCAGCACGACGCACGGGTACCGCCGCAGGACGTCGGGCACCGGTCCGGCGTCCTCGAAGGTCGCGAACAGGGGAACGACGGCATCGGTGGGGAAGCCCGCGCGTTCGGCGGCGGCCGCGACGGCGGCGAGCGATCCGCCGGTGGCCGGCGGATCGTCGAGGAGGAGGACGGCGCCCGCGCCCTCGCGGACGGCGCGGACGACCGCCGCCCGGCCGGGCAGCAGCGCCAGTCCGGGCCGGGTGGTGCCGACCGTCACGGACCGGTGGCCGAGCCGGCGCAGCGCCGCGCCGGCCAGGGGCGCCAGGTAGCTGCCCGACGTGCGCACCCCCAGGACCAGGAGCGGCCGGTGCCGGGTGCCGTGCGGCCCGGTGAAGCGGCGGGCCAGTTCGACGGCGTCCGCCGGGTGCTGGTCGAAGCTGCGGAAGCAGGACGGCGGGCGCAGGTACTCCGCGCCGAGCAGCGCCCCGGCGCCGGGCAGCGCGGCGAGCTGGGCGGCGGCCTCGTGGACGGCCCGGACGAGGTCCGCGTCCGGGGTGTCGCCGTGGCCGGCCCCGTGGTCGTCGCCGAGGGAGCCGGGCTCTGGGGTCTCGCCGTGGCCGTAGCCGAGGAGGCCGTCGACCACCGATCCGGCGAGCCGGTCGCGCAGCGTGGACATCCCGTCGCCCCAGCGCCGCAGGCCGCGGCCGGGGGCGACCGACCGGAACGCCCCGGCGGACAGTGCGACGCCGAGGCGCGCGGCCCGGAGTGCCGAGCGCGCGGCGGGCCCGCGCGCCTCCGGGGCGAGGTGGTCCACCAGGCGCCGCGCGCCCCAGGAGGCGCCCTGGAGCCGGTCCTCGACGATCTGGCAGATCCCCGCGCTCAGCAGGAAGGCGTCGAGCAGGCGGGACGTGTCCGGGTGGGGGGTGGTGCGGCGGGACTCTTCGACGGCGGTGACCAGCCGGGCCGTCAGCTCGGTGACGTCCAGGTACAGATCGGCGGTGCGGGACGGCTCGTCGGAGCCGGAGCGCGGTGAGGACGGGCGGCTGGAACGTTCCGCCGTGGAGAGTGCCGCCGGGGCCTGCGCGTCACTCATCGTCGGGCTCCCGGAGTGGCTGGGATCCTCGTCTCCGGCGCGCGTCACCGGCGTGCGTCACCGAAGTGTCAGCGGTACTGTCTCCCATCCTTAGCCCGCCGGTCACCTTCAGTCAATACAGCGACGGTCAGTGGACCTTTTCTCCCTATATATGGGCAATAAATGCGCACTGCTCGTGACGTGGAGTAGTCGAGGCGCCGGGGAGTTGACACAGTGTCGGAGCCGCGCGACCGCCTGTCCCCGTCGTCCGTCCGGCCCGAATTGCCGCCGCCTTCCCGGACGCCCAGGCTGGACACTGTGATTTCCACGGACGTCCGGGGTGCCGGTCGGCGCCGCCGGGTGCGCGCGGTCGCCGGCGCGGCCGCGCTCTGCGCGGTGCTGCTGGCCGGGTGCGCGGGCTCGGGCGGCGGCCCGTCCGCGAACGGCTCCCCGGGGCCGACGGGCGGCACCGGCTCCCCGGGCTCCCCGGTCCGCGTGCCCCGGCCCGACCACGTCGTGGTGGTCGTCGAGGAGAACAAGTCCTATTCCGACGTGATCGGCAACACCTCCGACGCGCCGTTCATCAACGCCCTGGCCGCGCAGGGCGCGTCCTTCAGCCGGTCCTATGCCGTCGCCCACCCCAGCCAGCCCAACTACCTGGCGCTGTTCTCCGGTTCCGTCCAGGGCGTCACCGACGACTCGTGCCCCAAGTCCTTCGGCACGCCCGACCTCGGCTCCGCCCTGCTCGCCGCGGGCCTGACCTTCACCGGCTACTCCGAGGACCTCCCCGCCGCCGGCTACACCGGCTGCGCCGCCGGCGGGTACGCCCGCAAGCACAACCCGTGGGTGGACTTCGGGGCCCTGCCGCCCGGCGTCAACCAGCCCTTCTCCGCCTTCCCCGGCGACTACGCCGCCCTCCCGGCGCTCTCCTTCGTCGTGCCGAACCTGACCCACGACATGCACGACGGCACCGTCCGGCAGGGTGACGACTGGCTGAAGGCCAACCTGGCCGGCTACGCGGACTGGGCCCGCGGCCACAACAGCCTGCTGGTGGTCACCTGGGACGAGGACGACAACGACCAGGGCAACCAGGTCCCCACCGTCGTCGTCGGCCCGCAGGTCCAGCCCGGGACCTACGGCGAGCGGATCGACCACTACCGGCTGCTGCGCACCCTGGAGGACGCCTACGGCCTGCCGCCGACCGGCGCGGCGGCGGACACCGTGCCCATCGGGGACATCTGGCGGACCCAGCCCTGACCGGGCCGGGGGCGGGGCCGGGCGGGCGGCGGGCGCCGCCGCGCACCGGATGCGCGCGCCGGGCCGCGGTGGAACGCTGATCGGGCAAGGAGGTGGGTGCGCCATGGAACACCGCCGCCGCGGACCGCGGTACGCCGTCCCGGCCGCGGCGCTCGCCCTCCTGCTCACCGCCCTCGCCGGCTGCTCGGGCACCGGCGGCGGCCCGGCCACGGCGACCTCGGCGTCGTCCGCGCCCCCGTCCGCCGGTTCGTCCACCGGTCCGTCTACCGGTCCGTCCGCGGGCTCCCCGGGATCGCCGCGCACCGTCCTGCCCACCGGCATCCCCGGCGACTGGCACCTGGTCTTCCAGGACGACTTCGACGGCACCGCCCTCGACGGCTCCAAGTGGAACGTCGGCAACCCGTACGTCGAGCCGCAGCGGATCACCCCGCCGGTGGGCGGCCAGGAGCTCGACTGCTACGACGCGGGCCAGGTCGCGGTGCGCGACGGCATGCTGCACATCACCGCCGTGCAGAAGCAGCAGGAGTGCGGCGGCAAGACGCTCCCCTACCTCTCCGGCATGGTCAACACCAAGGACAAGTTCTCCTTCGCCTTCGGCGCCCTGGAGGCCCGGGTCTACGTCCCCGCCGCCGCCGACGGGTCGGTCGCCAACTGGCCCGCCTTCTGGGCTGTCGGGTCCGACTGGCCCAGCGGCGGGGAGAACGACGTCATGGAGGGGCTGCACGGCAAGATCTGCGCGTACTTCAACTCCGCCACGGCCTCCACCGGCAGCTGCGCCGCCGGTGACCTGACCGGCTGGCACGTCTTCGGCGCCGAGTGGCAGAACGGGCGCGTGGACTACTACCGGGACGGCGTCTACGCGGCCACTCTCAGCCAGGGCGTCACCTCCGACCCCATGTGGCTGATGATCGACAACGCCGTCCAGCCGACGATCGGCGGCCCCACGTCGGTCCCGGCCACCCTGCTGATCGACTACGTCCGGGTCTGGCAGCAGTAGGACCCCTCCGCACCCGCCGCTGCGTAACGGCTTGGCCACAGGCGTTCCCCAAAGCCGTCGAAACCGGGATCGCGGTCGCCGTCCGCGCGACATGATGATGCGTCACGCGGGCGGTGGAGGGAGAACGGCAGGATGGGCGACGGCACGCCGACGGATGCGGTCCCGGACGCGGTCCCGCCGACGCGGACGGACCAGTGGCCCCGGACCCGCCGCGACCGGGCCCGCGGTCAGGAACTCCCGCCCTCGCGGCTCCGGCGGCTGCGCGCTGACCCCGAGGCACCGACGCGGGTCCGGGTCGACCCCGAGGCACCGACGCGGGTCCGGGTCGACCCCGAGGCGCCGACGCGGGTGCGCGTCGACCCGGAGGCGCCGACCAGGGTCAAACCGCGGGCCGCCACCCCGCCCACCCAGACCCGCCGCGCGGCCCCCTCGCGCGGCGGCCACTTCGGGGGCGCCTTCCCGGCGGCCCTGCTGAACCGCTACGAGCCGAACCAGGTCGCCGGCTCGGGCACCGAGGGCACCGTCTGGCAGGTCCGGCGCCTGGACGGCGGCGGGGACGCCGCGGTGAAGGTCACCCGCACGGGCCAGGCCATGGACACCGAACTCCTGGACCACCTGCGCGACGAGGCCTACCTGCGCCACGTCCCGCGGATCGTCGACTACGGCCAGGTCGAGCACGCCGGGACCGGCTGCGACTGGGTGGCGATGGAGTACCTCCCGGTCACCCTCGCCGACCGCATCGCCGAGCTGAGCCGTGCCGGCCGGCACACCGACCCGCGCGCGACCGACCCCATCGTCCGCGAACTCGTCGCGATGCTGGACTTCTGGCAGCGGCGCGTGGCCCGCAACCCGGTCGACTTCAAGCCCGCCAACATCCTGGTGCGCCCCGGCGCCGGCCCCGGCCAGTTCGTGATCGCGGACTTCGGCGGCGTCGCCAAGCTCACCGCCAGCCGCAGCTTCTCGCCCGAGATGCAGGTCACCGTCGCCTACATGGCGCCCGAGCAGCTGGCCGGCTCCAACCACCCGGCCGGCCCCTGGTGGGGCCTGGGCAACGTCCTGTACGAGCTGTTCACCGGCCGCCCCCGCTACTTGGACCAGGACGGCCTTCTGCTGAGCGACGAGGTCCTCCAGTACGACCTGGTCTTCAACGAGGAGGTTGACCTCTCCGCCGTCACCGACCCGCGCCGCCGGCTCCTGCTCCAGGGCCTGTTCACCAGGAACCCGGCTCACCGCTGGCAGGCCCACCAGGTCAGGGCCTGGCTGGACGGCGCCAGCCCGGCGGTCGTGCGCACCCAGGCGCCCGCCGGAGCCGCCGGCAGCGGCCACGCCCACCGGCCGGTCACCTTCCTCGGCGATCCCTACCACGCCCCGTCCGTCCTCGCCTGGACCATGCTGAACCGCTCCGGCGAGGCCGCGGAGTGGCTGGTCGACGGCGGCGCCCGGAGGCTGCTCTCCTGGCTGCAGGACGACGTCCGCGACACCCTGTTCGACCTGCACCACCTGCGCGAGGTCGACCGCGCCCGGGGCACCGGGCGGGCCCGCGCGGCCGCGCTCGCCGTGCTCGCCTTCGGCGCGGCGTTCGCGCCCTCCGCCGTCCCGCACTACCGCGAGCGCCCGGTCGACGCCGCCGGACTGACCCGGATCGGCACCGAGCCCGACGTCGTCGCCGTCCTCGACGACCTGCTCGCCGCCTCGGTGCCGGCCGTCGCCGCCCGCTACGACTGCGACCACCCCGAGTGCTCCGGCGAGCACTGCGGACGGCTGCTCGCCCTCGTCCGCGTCCCGCAGGTCGTCGCCGAGACCGACCGCGCCGCCCGCGAACTCGGCGGCGGCGGACGTACCGGCGACGGCCTGACCGTCGACGAGCGGGCCCACGCCTACCGCCTGGCGATCTGGCTGACCGTCCAGCCCGAGGAGCACGCCCGGCTGCTCGCCCGGCTCTCCCCGCTGCCCGCCGCGCTGTACCGGCTCCCGCTGTCCGGGCGGGTGGCGGCGATGACGGCCGTGGTCGCGGCCGTCCTGGTGGACGCCGTGGCGAAGGCCTGGGGCGCGGTGCGCCGCCGCCCGGCGGACGACGTGCGGCGCCGCTGGTCCGCGCTGCGCCGGCGCGCGGTGGGCGCCGACCTCGCGACGGTGCACGGCTGCGCGGCACTGATCGCGGCCGAGGCGCTCCGGGGCCGGCGGACGGCCGGCGGCCGGCCGTCCGCGAACGGGCAGGCCGGGCGGGCCGGGCGCAGCGGGACGCCGGGGGCGAACCGGTGGGCGGCGGCCGGGCGCACCGGGCGGCCGAGGCCCTGGCGGGCGTGGGCCGCGGCCTGGTGGACCAACTCCGGCACCGCGGTTCCCCGGCAGGTCGCGGCGGCCCTGCTGGTGCTCGTCGCGCTCGCGCTGGTGCTCTGGACGGGTGCGCTCGCCCGGATCAGCGTCGACGCGGGCAACCAGCTGAAGCTCCTGCCGAACAGCCTGTTCGGCGGTCCGCTGCGGACGGCCGGCGAACACGCGGCCCGGATGACGACGCCCCAGCTCGGCGCGGCGCTGGCCGCCGCCCTCACCCTGGTGGCCTTCCCCGCGCGCGTCGGCCGGGGGACGCTCGTCCTGGCCGCCGCAGGCGCCGGCGCGATCGGCTACCTGCGGCTGGGGCCGCCGATGACGGTGCTCAAGCCGCCGCCCGCGCTGGCCGACCGGGTGGTGACCTTCGAGGGCGGCATGGGCAGCTGGGCCGGGGTGGCGGCGACCGCCGGGGTCGTCCTCGCCCTCGTCCTGATCGAGCGCGCCACCAGGCTGCTCGGGCCGGTCCACGCGGCGCGGCGCCGGACGGTGGCCCAGTGGCGCGGCATCGCCGACGGCCGTGGGGCGGCCACCTCCCGGACGACGGCCGTGGCGGTGGCCGCCGCGTCCTGGCCGCGGCCCGCGGCGGCATCCTGGCGGGCGGGTGCCCCCGGTGCGCGCGACCGCGCCGTGTTCGCGCTCGGCTCCACCGCGGTCCTGGTCGTCCTGCTGTGGGCGACCGTCGAGGTCCGGCTCGCCGCCGTCGGGCACCACCGGACCCCGGCGTCCTGGGGCACCGGCCAGACCGGGGCCGTCTACCAGGCCGGCTTCACGCTGCTGCTCGCCGCCGTCTCGGCCGCCGCCGCCCTGGCCGGCCCGCGCACCGCCCGCCGGCTGTTCGTCCTGTGGATCCTCGGCACCCTGCTGCTCGGCGCCTGGCCCACGGCACTGGGCCCGATGGAGGCGCTGCGCATCCCGGTGGCGGAGCCGTTCTACCGCGCCATCGCCGGACTCTGGGGCCACGGCGCGTTCTGGGCCGCCGTCCTGATCGCGCTCCCGCTCGTCTGCCTGGGCGTCCAGCGGACCGTCGGCCGGACGGCCGCCCGTGCCGCCGTCCGCACCGCCGGGGGCCGCTGAGGCCTGTCCGCCGGTCCCGTCGTCAGCCGACCAGGCGGGACAGCTCGATCGAGTGGCCCGTCCGCTCGACCTTGGCGCGCAGGTAGCGGACGTTGCTCTCCGAGAGGTGGACGCCGGTCGGGACCCGCTGCTCGACGGTGATCCCGAGGGCGGCCAGCTGGGCGGCCTTGTCCGGGTTGTTGCTCAGCAGCTCGATGCCGGTGGCGCCGAGGGCGGTCAGCATCTGGGCCGCGGCGGTGTAGTCCCGGCCGTCCTCGGGCAGGCCGAGGGCGGTGTTGGCGTCGTAGGTGTCGAGGCCGGAGTCCTGCAGGGCGTAGGCGTCGAGCTTGTTGTAGAGCCCGATGCCGCGGCCCTCCTGGCGGAGGTAGAGCAGGTAGCCGCCGGCCTCGCTGATCCGCTCGACCGACTCGCGCAGCTGCGGGCCGCAGTCGCAGCGGTCCGAGCCGAACACGTCGCCGGTCAGGCACTCCGAGTGCAGCCGCACCAGCGGCGTCCCGCCCTCCGGCACCCGCCCGAACGCGAGCGCCAGGTGCTCGGCGCCGTCGGCCAGGCCGTGGAAGGTGAAGACCTCGGCGTCGGCGCGGTAGCCGTCCGGGAAGGTCAGCGGGATGCGCACGCGTGAGCGCACCGTGGCGGAGCCGGGCTGCGGCATGGGCGGGCCTCCGATGGCGAGTGGCGGATTGCCGAGGGGGTGGGGTCCCCGTCGGGGTGGACCGGGCTCCGACCGTACTCGGTCGTTCCAATTTGAACAACTGGGTACTGTCCGTGCCCGGGCCGACTACGCAGACGATGTCGCAGGCGCACAACGCCACGTCCGCCCCGGCTGTTCCCGTCCACGGGGACTACGTTCCGTGATTCCCGGGCAGGGCGGGGAGCCGGTTCAGCCGGGCTCAGTGCGGACGCGAGGGGGCTGAGGGATCGTAACGGCCGCGGGGCGAGGGGGGTTTCAGTATGTGGATGGGCCGGGAGCCGTCCCGGGGACACTGCGAGACTTGCCCGCGTTTCCTGGGCACGGGAACGCCTCGCGCACGACCACTGTCGACCACGGAAGGTCCGAACCGGATGCCCGCCAACCCTCGCACCGCCCCCTCCCCGCAGGCCACCGAGGCCGAGAACCGCGCCATCGAGGCGCTCTACGCGGACGTCGTCCGCCGCAACCGCGGCGAGAACGAGTTCCACCAGGCCGTCCACGAGGTCCTGGAGACCCTCGGCCCGGTCCTCGCCCGCCGCCCCGAGCTCGTCGACGCCCGGATCGTCGAGCGCGTCTGCGAGCCCGAGCGCCAGCTGATGTTCCGCGTGCCGTGGACGGACGACGCCGGCGCGGTCCACGTCAACCGCGGCTTCCGCGTGGAGTTCAGCAACGCCCTCGGCCCGTACAAGGGCGGGCTGCGCTTCCACCCCTCCGTCGACCTCGGCATCGTCAAGTTCCTCGGCTTCGAGCAGATCTTCAAGAACGCGCTCACCGGGCTGTCCATCGGCGGCGGCAAGGGCGGCTCCGACTTCGACCCCAAGGGCCGCTCGGACGCCGAGATCATGCGCTTCTGCCAGTCCTTCATGACCGAGCTGTACCGCCACATCGGCGAGCACACCGACGTCCCGGCCGGGGACATCGGCGTCGGCGGCCGGGAGATCGGCTACCTCTTCGGCCAGTACAAGCGGATCACCAACCGCCACGAGAGCGGCGTCCTCACCGGAAAGGGCCTCGGCTGGGGCGGCGCGCAGGTGCGCACCGAGGCCACCGGGTACGGCTGCGTGCTGTTCACCGAGGAGATGCTGCGCGCCCGCGGCGAGAGCCTGGACGGGTGCCGGGTCGCGGTCTCCGGCTCGGGCAACGTCGCCGTCTACGCGATCGAGAAGGCGCAGCAGCTCGGCGCGACCGTCCTCACCTGCTCCGACTCCTCCGGGTACGTGGTCGACGAGAAGGGCATCGACCTCGACCTGCTCAAGGAGGTCAAGGAGGTCCGGCGCGGCCGGATCGCCGAGTACGCCGAACTGCGCGGCGCCCACGTCCGGTTCGTCGAGGCGGGGGCCGAGGGCGCGAGCGTGTGGAGCGTGCCGTGCGACGTCGCGTTGCCCTGCGCCACGCAGAACGAGCTGACCGAGGCGGACGCGATCGCGCTGGTGCGCGGCGGCGTGAAGGCGGTCGCCGAGGGCGCCAACATGCCCACCACGCCGGAGGCGGTGCGGGTGTTCCAGGAGGCGGGCGTGGCCTTCGGCCCGGGCAAGGCCGCGAACGCGGGCGGCGTCGCGACCAGCGCGCTGGAGATGCAGCAGAACGCCTCGCGCGACTCGTGGACCTTCGGCCGCACCGAGGAGCGGCTGGCCGGCATCATGCGGCACATCCACGAGTCCTGCGCCGTCACCGCCGAGCGCTACGGGCAGCCGGGCAACTACGTGGTGGGCGCGAACATCGCGGGCTTCGAGCTCGTCGCGGACGCGATGCTGGCGCAGGGCCTGGTCTGATCGGGCCTTGATCCGGTGCCCGCTGCGCGTCGCGGGGCGGCGGTTGCGCAGGGACCGCCACCCGACCGCAGCGGGCACCGATTGTCGGGTGCGGCAAGGTGGGTCCTTCCTACGGTGGAGATCAACGAGGAAGGACGGGGCCGGAGTGCTGGAGCACCTCAACCGGGCGATGGAGGACATCGACCGCAACCTGGACCGTGAGATCGACGTGGCCGAACTGGCGCGCATCGCGGTGACGTCGGAGTACCACTTCCGGCGGCTGTTCTCGATGCTCGCCGGGATGCCGCTGTCGGAGTACGTCCGGCGCCGACGACTGACCGTCGCCGGGGCCGAAGTGCTCGACGGCGAGCGGACGTTGCTCGACATCGCGGTCCGGTACGGCTACACCTCGGGCGAGGCGTTCGCCCGGGCGTTCCGGGCGATGCACGGGGTCGGGCCCGGTGAGGCCCGGCGCGACGGCGCGGTGCTCAAGTCCCAGGCCCGGATGTCCTTCCGACTCGTCGTGGAAGGAGCAAGCAGTATGGATTACCGGATCGTGCAGAAGCCGGACTTCCGGATCGTCGGCAAGAAGGCGCGGGTGCCCCTGATCTACGAGGGTGTCAACCCGCACATCGCCGAGTTCATCAAGGGGCTCGGCAAGGAGACCGTCGAGCGGATCACGACACTGACGGGCGGGGACCCGGCCGGCATCGTCTCGGTGAGCGACGACTTCTCGCCCAGTCGGGAGGAGGGGTCCGAACTCGACTACTGGCACGCGGTGGTGGCGCGTGAGGACGCCGTTGTCCCGGACGACCTGGACGTCCTGCCCGTCCCGGCCGGGACGTGGGCGGTGTTCACCAACGCGGGGTCGTTCCCGCAGGCGCTGCAGCAGATGTGGGCGGACGTGTACGGCCAGTGGTTCCCGTCCAACCCGTACGAGGCCCGGCAGGGTCCGGAGATCCTGCGCACCCACTTCGTCCCGGGGACGGGCGACGCCGAGGCGGAGCTCTGGATCCCGGTGGCGCGGGCCGTGCGGAGCTGACGGTCGGCGGCTGACGGCTGACGGCTGACGGCTGACGGCTGACGGCTGACGGACGACAGGCGACAGGCGACAGAAAACAGATGACAGATGACAGATTTCGAAATCTGTTATCTGTCATCTGTTTTGTGTTAGCCCGCCCCCCGTG
>NZ_JBHWGD010000077.1:0-958 GCF_042733235.1 Kitasatospora sp. NPDC059722 | reverse complement strand
GGTGCGGGCGTGCGGCCCCACGGCGAACGCCGAAAAAAAACTCAGCCAAATATCACATTTTAATATATTTTTATTATTACTTGTTTTTTGTGTTCGCCCGCCCCCGTTCGGCGCAGCACCGGCGGCCCGTCCCCGGGCGCCCCCGCATGCTGGGCGGGGCGGGGTGGGGCTGTCAGCGGGGGCTACCCGAGGAGTGGGATCACCGATGCCCAGAGCGTTCGGGTTCGTCGACTACGGCGGGCCGGAGACCCAGGAGTTCCTGGACCGCCCGGAGCTCCTGCCGGGCCCGGGGCAACTGGCCGTCGCGGTCCGCGCCGCCGGGGTGAACCCGGTGGACTGGAAGATCCGCAGCGGCCTCCTCGGCCGTCAGGGCCGCGACCTGCCGTCCGTCATGGGCCAGGAGGCCGCGGGCGTCGTCCTGCGGGTCGGCCCGGACGTGTCCGCCTTCACCCCGGGCGACGAGGTCTTCGGGGTCGCCGCCGCCGGCGCCTTCGCCGAACAGACGCTGCTGCGCGCCGGGATGAGCGCCCTCAAGCCCGCGGCCGTCGGCTTCGACCAGGCCGCGACCCTCGCCGTCGCCACGGCGACCGCCGACGACGCCGTCCGCGACGTGGGCCTGGGCTCTGGCCGCACGCTCCTGATCCTCGGTGCCGCCGGAGGCGTCGGCAGCGCGGCGACGCAGATCGCCCGCAGCCGGGGCCTGCGCGTGATCGGCACCGCGAGCGATGCCGGCCGCGGCCACGTCGAGGCGCTCGGTGCCGTGCACGTCCGGTACGGCGAGGGGGTCGCCGAGCGGATCGCGCAGGCGGCCCCGGACGGCGTGGACGGCATCCTCGACCTCGTCGGGGGGGGCGCGCCCCCCCGCGCCCCCCGGGCCCCCGCCCCCCCCCCGCGGGGGGGGGGCGCCCCCCCCCCGGCGGCCCCCCCCCCCCCCCGGGGCCCCGCCCCGGCCCCGGCG
>NZ_JBHWGD010000076.1:24141-37866 GCF_042733235.1 Kitasatospora sp. NPDC059722 | reverse complement strand
GGGGGCGGGCGCCCCGGGCTGGGCGGGCGAGGGCGCGGCGCGCTCGGTGGGCGCCCCGCCCCGCCCGGCGCGGGGGCCGGTGCGGGGGCCGGGCCCGGGGCCGGGGCGGGGGGACGGGGCCGACGCCGGTGCGCCGGGGCCGGCCGGGGCCGGCTGCGGGCCGGTGGCGGGGGCCGCGGGCGTGCCCGGTGCGGCGGGCGTCTTGCCGCCCGGCGTGGCCGGGGCGGACGGGGTCGCGGTGGCGGTCGCGCTGGCGGACGCGGTGGCCGTCGGCGTCGCCGTGGCGGACGGGGTCGCGGTGGCGCCGGTCGTGCTGGGCGCGGCGGACGGGCTGCCGGTCGGGTCGTGCGCGCCGAGGCTGGTGGTGGCCTCGGGCGAGGCGCCGCCGAGCACGGTGCGGGCGCCGCCGTCGGCGGCTCCCGCCATGGCGACGGTGGTGAGGGTGGCCAGGGCGATGACGCCGGCCGCGACGCCGGTGAGGACCTTGCCGCGGGTCCCGATACGGGCGGTCAGGGGCAGGCGGGCGGCGGCCGGTGCGGCGTCGGCGCCCACGTCCATGGCGGCGTCCGTGTAGGCGTCCGTCTCGGCCGGGCCGAGGAGGGTGTGGGCCAGCGAGGTGCCGCCGCCGGCCGCTCCGCCGGCGCCGGGCAGCAGCAGGGCGAGCAGGGCGACCAGCGCGGTCAGGTCGCGGCGGCCCTTCTCCTCCCAGTACGGCCCGTAGGCGGCGGCCGCGACGGCCTCCAGCTGTTCGACGAGCGCGGCCGCGCTGTCGGGCCGGGCCTCGGGTTCCTTGGCCAGGCCCGCCAGGATCAGCGGCCGGACGGGCTCCGGGGCCAGTTCGGCCGGGATCGGCGCCTCGCTGTGCTGGACGGCTAGTTGTCTGTGGGGGGCCCCCGCGGCGGGGGGGGCGGGGGTGCCGCACTCTACTAGGGGGGGGGCCGCCGCGTACCCGCCGCCCGCGGGGGCGGCGGCCCGGCCCGCCCACTGCTCGGGCGGCATGTAGGCGGGGGTGCCGGAGACGTCGCGGTCGGCGCCGCTGGGCACGGCGATGCCGAAGTCGACGAGCTTGGACGTGCCGACGGTGTCGACCAGCACGTTGGCGGGCTTGTAGTCGCGGTGCACGACGCCGGCCCCGTGCGCGGCGGCCAGGCCCAGCAGCGAGCCCTTCAGGACCACCAGGGCGGCCTCCGGCGTGGTGGCGCCCTCCGCGCGCAGCAGGTCGCGCAGCGCGATGCCGTCGACCAGTTCCATCACGATGGCCGAGCCCTGCTCGCCCTCGACGTACTCGTAGAGCCGGGTGACGTACGGGGAGTCGATGCCGGCGAGGACCTCGGCCTCGGCGCGCAGCGCGGCGGAGGCGGCGGAGGCGTGGAGGTGCTTGATCGCCACCGGGGTGCCGGTGTCGCGGTGGCGGGCGAGCACGACCCGCCCGCTCGCCCCGGCGCCGAGCTCGCGCTCGTAGAGGTACTCCGGGAGCTCCCAGAGGTGTTCGGCGGGCGTGGTGTCGCCGCCGCCGGGTCTGTGGCCCTCGGCCTGTCTGTCGTCCATCGTCCTGCGCTCTTCCCGTTCCTGCTCGCTGCCTGCTCGGCTCCGCGGCGCCGCACCTTACGGCACGCCGACTACCGGCGGGGACGCGGGCCGTGAACTGCGGGTTCCGGCGGTCGCGGCCGGGAAGGTCACGATTCGGGTGCTTCGTACAGGGCCCCAATTTCGGTCGTACCGGCAGGATCCGGTCCCGGGTGTGGCAGGATGCGAGTCGATCATGGACTCCAGGGAGGGGACCCGGTGCGGTTGCGTGGTGTGGTGTCGGCTGCCGTCGTCGCGGCGGCGCTCGCCTTGTCCGGTTGTTCGCAGGAACCGCCCGTGCGGGCGGCGGACGGCGGCCCGTCCCCGGCGGGGGCTCCGGCGCAGGTCCGGCTGCGCGACGCACTCCTGACCGACCGTCAACTGCCGCCCGATTTCCGACTGTTGACCGCTTCGGCTACACCTGACCGGCCCTTCTCGGACGTCCCGATCACGGCCATGCCGTGCGAGGAGCTCGTGGTGGAGGGCTTCACGGCGAGGCACGACCGCCCCGCGGAGGGCGCGTCGGTGGGGCTGGAGAAGCCGTCCGACGACTGGTTCGGCCGGGAGTCGCTCGACCGGTACCCGCCCGGGCGGGCCGCCGCCGTCATGGCGGCCGTCCACGGCGCCGCGCAGCGCTGCGCCTCGTACACCGCCACGCTTCCCGTCGACGGTTCCCCGACGAAGAACACGGTGTCCACGGCGGGAGTGGGCGGCGTGGCGGCCGACGACGGCCTGGTGCTGCGGATCTCCGCGCTCGGCCCCGGCGATGGCGAGCCGTACGTGACCGAGGTGGCACTGGTCCGCGAGGGCGACGTGATCCTCACCGTGCACAAGACCGTCGCGCAGCAGCCCCGGTCCAGTGTGGAGGCCGTCCTGCCAGCCGCGGTGGCGGCGTACCGGGCGGCGGCCGGTACGGCGTAGGCACCGGGTAGCCTTCCGCTCCGCCCGGCGGGCGGCCTTTCGCCGTAGGTTGGCGGGATGACGGCCGAGTTCGAGACTTTCGTGCGTACCGCCACCGGTTTCGCCCCCTACCCGTACCAGGCGGCGCTGGCCGCCGAGGGGCTGCCCGCGCTGCTGGAGGCGCCCACCGGGGCGGGCAAGACCGTGGCCGCCGTGCTGCCGTGGCTGTACCGGCGGCTGGTCGCGGCGCCCGGGGACACGCCGCGGCGGCTGGTGCTGGTGCTGCCGCGGCACAGCCTCGCCGACCAGACCTTCGCCCGGATCGCGGAGTGGCTGGAACGCCTGGGACTGACGGGCGAGGTGGGGCTGCACCTGCTCGCGGGCGCGGCCGCGCAGGAGGGCGGCTGGCGGCGCGCGCCCGAGCGCAGCGCGATCCTGGTCGGCACGCACGACGTGCTGCTCAGCCGGGCGCTCATGCGCGGCTACGCGGACGCACGGACGATGGCGCCGGTCTCGTACGCGCTGCTGCACACGGACGCGCAGTGGGTGTTCGACGAGGCGTACCTGCTCGGGCCCGGCCGGTCCACGGGTGTGCAACTCCAGCGGCTGCGCGATGAGCTGGGGACGGCGGCGGCGACCCGGACGATGTGGATGTCGTCGGTGCGCGGGCCTTTCGACCCCGGCGGCAGCGCGGTACGTGCGCCGGAGGCGGCCGGGACGCTGCGGCGGATCGCCCGGCTCGACGTCGGGCCCGGACGGTACGCCGCCGCGCTGGCGCGGGCCGTCGCCGGTGCGCACGTGCCCGGCACCCGGACCGTCGTGGTGCTCGACTCGCCGGAGCGGGCGCGGGCCGTGCACGCGGGCCTGGCCGAACTGGGGTGCGCGGCGCTCCTGCTGCACCCGCACTTCCGGACCGCCGACCGCCGCCGCGTCCTGGCCGCCGCCGAGGCCGAAGGCGACCTCGTGCTCGTCACCACTCCCGCCGTGGAGGCCGGGCCGGACCTCTCCGGCCGCACCGTGGTCACCGAACTCGCGCCCTGGGCCTCGCTGGTGCAGCGCGCCGGGCGCTGCAACCGGCACGGCGAGCACCCGGACGGCGGCGACCTGCTGTGGTGCACGCCGCCGGAGGGCGGCGATGCGGCCGTCGCGCGCTGGCTGACCGCCCACGAGGGCCGGGCCGTCACCCCCGGCGACCTGCTGGCGGCCCGCGTCGGGACGCCGCCCGCGCCGCCGGGGCCCGGGCGCGAGGGCGTCCTGGCCCTGTTCGACTCCCCCGCCGACGCCGCCGACCGGGCCGACCCCACCGACCGGGCCGACCAACGGGCCGACCGGGCCGACCAACGGGCCGACCGGGCCGACGCGGTGGACCGGTGGATCTGCGGGCCGTCCGAGGCGGACTCGCTCCCGACGCTGGCCGCCTGGCGCGCGTGGGAGTCCGGCGCGCCCGGCGAGGAGGAGCCCGACCCGGCGGGCGCCGAACTCTGCCCGGTGCCGCTCGGCGAGCTGCGCCGACTGCCCGCCGGCCGGGCCTGGCTGCGCGACGCCCTGGACGGCCGGTGGCGCCCCGCGCAGCCGGACGACCTGCGCCCCGGCGTCCGTGTGCTCCTGGACGCCCGTGCCGGCGGCTACCTCCCGGACCTCGGCTGGAGCCCGGCGAGCCCGGCCCCCGTCCCGTGCGAGGCGCCCGGCCCGCGGACGCCGCTCTACGCCTGCGCCGCCTGGGTCGGTCTCGACCAGCACCTCCAGGAGACCGCCGAGGAGGCGCAGTCGCTGCTCGCCGCACTGCCTCGACTCCCCGCCGGGCTGGGCGAGGCCGTCGTCGAGGCGGCCCGCTACCACGACCTCGGCAAGTGCCACGACGCCTTCCAGGAGAAGCTGCGGGCCGGCCGCACGGACCCGCCCGCCGGCCTGCTGGCCAAGTCGAAGAACGGCGCCGACCCCCTGCCGCCCTACCGTCCGACCCGCCCCTACTTCCGGCACGAGCTCGTCAGCGCCCTCCTGCTGTGGCACGGCGGTCACGACCCCCTGGTGACCTACCTGGCCGCCGCCCACCACGGCCACGTCCGCGTCACCGTGCGCCCGCGCGGCGACGAGGCCCCGCTGCTGCTCGGCGTCGCCGACGGCGACCGCACCCCGCCCGTCGACCTGTCCACCGGCGAGCGCTTCCCGGCCCTCACCCTGCGCACCGCCGGCTTCCCGCAGGCCTGGACCGAACGCGCCCTCGCCCTGCGCGACACCCCAGGCCTCGGCCCGTTCCGCCTCGCCTTCCTCGAAACCCTCGTCCGCGTCGCCGACTGGCGCGCCAGCGCCCGCCACGACGGCCCCCTGCCGATACCGGCGGATCGTTGACGAACGACGTGTCAGCATGGACGGATGGATGTGATCTTCAGGGCTCGGAAGCGCGTGACGACGCCGGTTCTCGACATCGCGTACGAGCAGTTCGGGGAGTTCGGGAAGTCCGGGGAGTCCGGGGAGTCCGGGGCGGGCGCAGGGGTGCCGGTGGTCCTGCTGCACGGATTCCCCTATGACGTGCGGGCGTTCGACGAGGTGGCGGCGCGGCTCGCCGCGCGCGGGCGCATCGCGCTGGTGCCGTACCTGCGCGGGTGCGGGCCGACGGCGTTCCGGGACGAGGGGACGATGCGCAGCGGGCAGCAGGCCGCGCTCGGGCAGGACCTGGCCGACTTCCTGGACGCGCTGGGGATCGGGCGGGCGGTGGTCGCCGGGTACGACTGGGGCGGGCGGGCGGCGTGCGTGGCGGCGGCGCTGTGGCCGGAACGCGTCGCGGGGCTGGTGACGGGCGGCGGCTATCTCGTCCAGGACATCGCGGGTTCGGTGGAGCCGGTTTCGCCGGAGGCGGAGCGCAATCTCTGGTACCAGCACTATTTCCACTCGGAGCGTGGGCGAAGGGGATTGGAGCGCAACCGCGAGGAGCTGTGCGCGCTGCTCTGGCGGCTGTGGTCGCCGACGTGGGCCGGGGCCGGGGAGGCGTTCGGGGCGTCGGCGGCGAGCCTGCACAATCCGGACTTCGTCGACGTCGTGGTGCACTCCTACCGGCACCGGTTCGGGCTCGTGGCCGGGGATCCGCGCTACCAGGCGCTGGAGGACCGGCTCGCGGCCGGGCCGCCGATCACGGTGCCGACGGTCGTGCTGGTCGGCGGCGCGGACGGGGTGATCCCCGCCGACGTGCAGGGCGACACCGGGCGCTTCCGCGGGCCGTGCGAGGTCACCGTCCTGCCGGGGATCGGGCACAACGTGCCGCAGGAGGCTCCCGGGGCGTTCGCGGACGCGGTGCTGGGACTGCCCGGCCCGCCCAACTGATCCGCATTAATAGTATTAGCCGACATTACGATGAGTGCTGGCTTATTTTCGGACTGTAATTCAGCTCACTCGACCACGTGGTTTTTGTCATGGCTCTGCGGACAGTGATGCATCGTCCGCGAACTCGATCAAGCCGTCACCGGCGAAGGAGTCATGACGCATGTCCATTTCCATGCCCCCGCGCGACCGCGAGGCATTCCTCGCCGAACGGCGCGTCGGCGTCCTGGGCGTGGCCGACGGGCGCGGCGGTGAGCGCGCGCCGCTGCTCGTCCCGGTCTGGTACGCCTACGAGCCCGGCGGCGACGTCCTCGTCCAGACCGGACGGGAGACCGTCAAGGGCCGACTGCTGCTCGCCGCCGGGCGGTTCAGTCTGTGCGTGCAGGACGAGCGGCGGCCCTACCGGTACGTGAGCGTCGAGGGCGAGGTCGCCGCGGTCGAGGACCCGGTGCCGCCGGCCGTCCGCGACGCGCTCGCCCACCGCTACCTGGACCCGGACGAGGCCCGCGGCTACCTCGCCGCCACCGCCGGCCAGCTCAAGGACGACCTCCTGCTGCGGCTGCGCCCGCAGCGCTGGCGCACCGCCGACTTCTCGGCCTTCGCCGCCGACTTCCCGGCGCCCGGGGCCGCTACCGGCTCCGACGCCTGATCCGACGCCCGGCCGGCTTCCGCCGCCCACACGAGAGGGACGACACGATGCCCGACACCGACGTCTCGTCACGCCTGCACCGCCTCCACCGCCCGCACCCCCGGCACGCCGCCCCGCCGACCCGTGACCACCTCCCCTCCTACCCGCGCGACCTGCGCCTGCCCGAGCTGTTCGCCCGGCAGGCCGCCACCCGCCCGCACGCGCCCGCCGCCCGGCACGGCGACCGCACCCTGACCTACGGCCAACTCGACCGCAGGTCCACAGAGTTGGCCGAGCGCCTGCTCGCCGGCGGCGTCGCCGCGGGCGAGCCGGTCGCGGTGTGCGGCGGCCGCTCGCTGGAGGCGCTGGTCGCGCTGCTCGGCATCCTCAAGGCCGGCTGCGCGTACGTGCCGCTCGACGACGAACTCCCGCCCGCCCGGCTGCGGGCCATGGCCGAGGACGCCGGGCTGCGCGCCGCCGTGACGCTGCCCAACGCCGCGCGCCGGGTGCGCGGACTGCGCCTGAGCGTCGCCGTCGAGCCGCTCGACGGCACCGGAGGCGACGGCCCGACTCCCCTTGCCGACACCGCTGATGACACTGCTGCCGATACCGTCGCCGATACCACTGTGGTCGCTTCCATCGCCGGCACCGCCGCCCTGTCCGCCTCCGACTGCGCCTACGTCGCCTTCACCTCCGGCACCACCGGCCGCCCCAAGCCGGTCGCGATCCCGCACCGCGGCGTGGTGCGCCTGGTCCTGTCCGACCGCGAGCTGGCGCCGCCCGGGCCCGGCGACCGCGTCCTGCACGGCTACGGCCTGTCCTCGGACGCCTCGACCATCGAGATCTGGGGCGCCCTGCTCACCGGCGCCTGCCTCGTCATCGCCGACCGCGAGGAACTGCTCTCACCCGCCGCCCTGGAAGAGCTGCTGCGCAGCCGGGCCGTCACCGTCGCCTACCTGACCACCAGCGTCTTCCACCTCCTCGCCCGCACCCGCCCCGAGGCGCTGGCCGGGCTGCGGTTCGTCTCGGCCGGCGGCGAGGCGATGGACCCGCGCCTGGCCAACGCCGTCCTGGCCGCCTGCCCGGCCACCACCGTGGTCAACTTCTACGGCCCGACGGAGAATTCGGTGGTCTCCACCGCCCACGTCGTGCGCCCGCTGCCCGAGGACGCCGCGCACGTGCCCATCGGCCGCCCGTTCGGCGCCACCACCTGCCACGTCCTGCGTCCCGACGGCACCCCCGCCGGCCCCGGCGAGGAGGGCGAACTCCTCGTCGGCGGCGACGGCCTGGCCCTGGGCTACCCCGGCGACGAGCGGCTGACCGCCGAACGGTTCGTGCGCCTGCCCGCGCTCGACCCGGGCCCGCTCTACCGCACCGGCGACCAGGCCCGCTGGGGCGAGGACGGCCTGCTGGAGTACCGCGGCCGCCTCGACCGCCAGGTCAAGCTGCGCGGCGCGCGCGTCGAACTCGACGAGGTGGAGGCCCGGCTGCGCGCCCACCCGGAGGTCGGCGAGGCCGTCGTCGACCTCGCCGCCGACGGCAGCACGCTGACCGCCTGCGTCACCCCCGCCGTCCCCGGGCGGCGCCCGGCCCCGGCCGCCCTGCGCGCCTACTGCGTCCGGTGGCTGCCCGCCCAGGCCGTGCCCGCGCTCACCGTCCTGGACCGCTTCCCGGTGACCAGCGGCGGCAAGGTCGACCGCACCCGCCTGCGGGCCGACGCCTCCCTGCCCTCCCAGGCGAAACGTTTCACCGCCGAGCAGGCCGCCGTCCCGATACCCGAGGGCCTGCCCGGCGTCCTCACCGGGGTCTGGCAGCAGGTCCTGCACGTGCGCCCCGCCCCCGGGGACGACTTCTTCCACCTCGGCGGCGACTCCCTGCTCGCCTCCGAGGCCGTCACCCGCACCCTCGCCGCACTCGGCCTCGACGCGGCCCTCGGCTCCTCCCTCATCCGGGCCCTGCTCGCCGACCCCACCCTCGACGGCTTCACCGCCGCCGTGCGCGCCGCCCGCGACGGCTCCCCGGCCGACGCCGCCACCGGCGAAAGCAGCGTCGACTTCACCCGCGAGAGCGAGCTCGGCTTCGACCTCCCGCCCGCCGAAGGCCCCGCGCCCAGCCCGCACGACCCCCGCGACGTCCTGCTCACCGGCGCCTCGGGATTCGTCGGCGCCTTCCTCCTCGCCGAACTGCTGCGCAGCACCGCCGCCCGCGTCCACTGCCCGGTGCGGGCCACGAGCGCCGACCACGCCCGGCGCCGCGTGCGCACCGCCCTCACCCGCTACGGGCTGCGCCTGGAGGAGGCCGACTGGCGGCGCGTGGAGTGCTTCCCCGCCGACCTCGCCGAGCCCGGCCTCGGCCTGTCCGAGGGCCGGCGCGCCGCGCTCGCCGGCCGCCTCGACCTGATCGTGCACAACGGTGCCCAGGTCAACTTCCTCTACCCGTACGAGCAGTTGCGGGCCCCCAACGTGGACGGCACCCGGGAGGTCGTGCGCCTGGCGGCGCCGCGCCGCGTGCCGGTGCACTTCGTGTCGACGGTCGCCGTCGTCGCCGGCTTCGGCGCGGCCGGGGTGCGCGAGGTGGACGAGGACGCGCCGCTGGCCCACCCGGAGGCCCTCACCATGGGCTACGCCGAGAGCAAGTGGGTCGCCGAGGGGGTGCTGCGCCGGGCGGCGGCGCAGGGCCTGCCGGTGGCCGTCCACCGCCCGTACGAGGTGACCGGCGACCAGGTGCGCGGGGTCGGCAACACCGAGACGGCCATCTGCTCGCTGTTCAAGACGATCGCCGAGACCGGCCTGGCCCCCGGGATCGCGCTGCCGATGGACTTCGTGCCGGTCGACCACCTCGCCGCCGCCGTCGTCCACATCGCCACCACCCGGACGGCCGACGGCCGCACCTACCACCTCACCAACCCCCGCCCGGCGGCCCTTTCGGACGTCGTCGAGCGGATGCGGGCGGCGGGCTGCGCGGTGCGGACGCTGCCGTACGAGCAGTGGGTCGCCGAGCTGGTGCGCCACGTCGCCGCCAACCCGACCAGCGCCACCGCGCCCTTCGTCTCGCTGTGCGTGGACCGCAGCCGCACCGCCGACATGTCCGTCAAGGAGATGTACTTCGAGGACACCTTCCCGGTGCTCGGCCGGCGCAACGCCGAGGCCGCCCTGGCCGACAGCGGGCTGCACTGCCCGCCGGTCGACGCGGCGCTGCTGGACCGGTACCTGGAGTTCTTCTTCTCCTCCGGCTACATCGCCCGCCCCGCCGCTCCCCGCCAGGAGGCCTCCGCATGACCGATCTCGACCTCGGCCCCGAGCCCGCGGCCGACGCCGTCATCCCGGTGCCCGAGCCGGCCCCGGGCACCGCCGGGCCGCCCTGCGCCTACGCCCGGCTGCGCGCCGAACAGCCCGTCGTCAAGGCGCAGTTGCCCAACGGCGAGAGCGCCTGGCTGCTCTCCCGCTACCAGGACGTGCGCGCCGCCTTCGCCGACCCCCGGCTGGTGCGGCCGCTGCTCTCCGCCTGGCCGCCCACCGGGGACGGGGACGGGCCGCCGCCGTGCCTGCCGACGTTCCTGGAGATGACCGGGGAGCACCACGAGCGCGTGCGCCGCGCCGTGCTGCCGCTGTTCGGGCGCGGGCGGCTGGAGTTCATGCGGCCCCGGATCCGGGCCATGGCGCACGAGCTGATCGACGCGATGACCGCAGCCTGCCCCGGCCGGACGGCCGACCTCGTCGCCGCCTACGTCGAGCCGCTGCCGCTGCGGGTGCTGTGCGAGACGATCGGCCTGCCGCACGAGGACCGCGACCGCTACCTCCCGCACACCCTCACGCTGCTCGGCGCGGCCGGGCTGACGATGGAGCAGGTGCTGGAGGCGCTGTACGCGCTGCAGGACTACGCGTCGGAGCTGATCGCCCGCAAGGAGGACACCCCCGAGGACGCCGCGGGCGGGGACTACATCCGGCTGCTGCTCGCCGAGAGCCGGCGCCCCGGCGGCGCGTTGACCAGGGACGACGTCGTCAGTTTCGTCGTCACCATGCTGATGGCCGGCTACAAGACCAACATGCAGCACACCGCCAACGCGCTGCTGGTCCTGCTCACCCATCCCGAGCAGCTGCGCGCCCTGCGCGAGGAGCCCGGGCGCACCGGCGCCGCGGTGGACGAACTCCTGCGCTACGTCCCGCTGATGAACGCGATCAACATCCTCGTGGCGCAGGAGGACCTGACCCTGCACGGGCAGCACATCCGGGCCGGCGACGCCGTCGTCCCCGTGCCGGCCTCCGCCAACCGCGACCCCGGCGCGTTCGCCGACCCCGACCGCCTCGACCTCGCCCGCACGCCCAACCCGCACGTCGCCTTCGGCCACGGCCCGCACGCGTGCACCGGCGCCCACCTGACGCGCCTGCAGCTCGCGACCGTCATCGAGGTGCTGCTGGAACGGCTGCCCGGCCTCGAACTCGCCGAGCCGGCCGAGACCCTGCCCTGGGACGAGTCCACCCCGCTGCGCGCCCCGGCCCGGCTGCCGGTGCGCTGGTGACACCGTCGTCCGCTCCCTCCGCTTCGCTCAGAGAGGTCCCTCGCCGCATGACCGCACCGCACGCTCCCGAACCGACGCTCCCCCACTACCCGTTCAGCACCAAGGGCGACCGCCTCGCCCCCGAGCTGACCGAGCTGCGCGGGCGCTGCCCCGTCGCCCGGGTCTCGACCAACTCCGGCGGCGAGGCCTGGCTCGTCACCGGCTACGAGACGGCCCGCGACGTCCTGCGCGACCGCTCCTTCGCCCGCTCGGTGCTCGGCGACGCCGACAGCCCCACCCAGGACGCCCCGATCCTGGCGCCCGAACTGCTCGACGCCATGAACCACCTCCAGCAGGCCGGCCTGCGCGACGAGGTCCTCACCGCGCTCGGCCGCAACCAGCCCGGACTGCCCGAGGACTGGGTCGCCGACATCACCCGCGCCGGACTGGACTCGATGCTCGCCGAGGGCTCCCCCGGCGACCTGCAGCGGCACTTCGCCGCATGGGTCGCCGCCCAGTGCATGTGCCGGCTGCTCGGCCTGCCCTTCGAGGACCGCGAACGGCTCGCCGCACGCGCCGACAAGGACCTCACCATGGTGACGTACTCCGACCAGGAGCTCGCCGCCAACTGGGAGGAGATCCGCGCCCACATGGCCGCGCACATGGCCGCCCGCGCCCCCGGGCGCCCGCGCGGCCTGGCCGACCGCCTCGCCGACCTCAACGCGGCCGGACCGGCGGAGAAGGCGCTGACCGACGAGCAGCTGTCCAACATCGTCGCCGTGCTGTTCGTCAGCGGCTACGAGGACTTCGCGAGCTTCCTCGGCGTCGCGGCGCTCAACCTGCTCCAGCGCCCCGGCGACGTCGAGGCCCTGCGCGCCGACCCGCGGCGCATGCCGCAGTACGTGGAGGAACTGCTGCGCTGCAGCGTCGTGCTCGGCAACGCGATCCCGCGCTTCGTCACCCGCGACACCACCCTGGCCGGCGCTCCGCTCAAGGCCGGCGACCTGGTCCTGCTCTCCCTGGACGCCGCCAACTACGACCCCGCGGCGTTCACCGGCGCCGAGGACTTCGACCCCGCCCGCTCCCCCAACCCCCACCTGCGCTTCGGCTACGGCCGCCACCACTGTCCCGGCGCCCACCTGGTGCGCCGGCACTCCGACACCGCCTTCCGCACCCTGCTCACCCACCTCCCCGCCACCCTGCGCCTCGCCGCCCCGCCCGCCGACATCCCCTGGCACCCCAACCGCATGGCCATCACCCCGGCCGCCGTCCCGGTCACCTGGTGAACCGGTGAACCGGTGAACCGGTGTGGGGCGCCCGGGACCGTCCTGGCGCCCCACACCGCGCTTTCACGCCCGGCCGGGCGAAAACCCGTGGCCGGACGGGCGGGTGGGGCGGTTGACTGGGGCGGACACGGCATCGGGCGGCGAGGAGGAATCCGTGGAGGCCCCGGCTTTCGAGGTCCGACTGACCGGCACCCCGGCCCGCGACGCGACCGCCCTGCGGGCGGTGCGGGCGGTCACCGGCCTGAGCCTGTGGCGCAGCCGGCAGGTGCTGGACGGCCCGCCCGCCGTCGTCCAGGCGGGTGCCCCGTTCGACATCGCCGTCCGGCTGGCCCGGCAGCTGCGCGAGGCCGGTGTGCCGGCCGACGTCCGGTGCGACTGGTGCCGGCGCACGCTGCCGGGCGACGGCACTGCGGTCGATCCCGGGCCGTGCGCGTCGCAGTACTGGCCCGTCGCGCACTGCGGGGCCAACTCCGTGACGGACTGCGACTGCTGGGTCTGCGCGCTGCGCGGCCAGGGCTGATCCCGGGCCGTCGCGGTCGACGGCCCGGGCCGCGGTCAGGGCGTGATGACGAACGAGCGGATGGTGTCGAAGTCGACGAATATCCGGCCCGGCCCGAGCAGCGGCTCGCAGTCGACTCCCCCCGGGCCTCGGCACAGCGACACCCGGCCGCCGGTCAGGTTGTTCTCCATCCATCCCATGCCGTGCACGTTGGACGGGGTGTGCACCCCGTAGCCGTAGAAGACCATGATCGGCTGGTCCGGGACGAGGATGCACACGGCTTCCTGCGGGCATTGCTCGACCGTGTCGGCCCGGGCCGTGCCCGCGCCGGCGAGGGTGGTGGCGGCGAGGGCGGCCGCGGCGGCGCCCGTTGCGAGGACGGCCTTCAGGCTCTTCATCGGCTCTTCCTTCCGTTTCGTGACCGCTCGTCAGGAACCCCACCCATGGAACGCCGTGGGTGGGGTGCCGGTCGAATGGTTCGAAGGAATTCGAAGACGATCACCTGGGAATGCCCGGACCGCCGGGCGGAGGCCGGCGGCCCGGGGCGGGCCCGGTTCTACCTGTAGCGGTAGCGGATGCGGCCGCGGGTGAGATCGTAGGGGCTGAGCTCCACGAGGACGCGGTCCTCGGGGAGGATCTTGATGTAGTTCTTGCGGATCTTGCCGCTGATGTGGGCGAGCACGACGTGCCCGTTCTGGAGCTGCACCTTGAAGGTCGCGTTGCGCAGGCACTCGGTGACGGTGCCCTCGACTTCGATGGCTCCTGTTGATTTGGTCATGGTTTCCCGTTTCCGGTCGGTGGGGCGGTGGATCGCTTGTGTGGTGTGGCGGGGCGTCAGCGGCGGACGAGTTCCAGGATGCTGCCCACGTGCTCGGCGCCCACGCCTTCGAGGAGGGCGATGGCGGCCGTGTTGGTCTCGTGGGGCGGCGGCCCGGGCGCGGGCGCCCCCCCCGGGGCGGGGCCCCCGCCGCGGGGCGGGGGCCCCCCCCCCGGCGCGGGCCCCCCCCGGGCCCCGCCCCGCGCGCGGGCGCGG
>NZ_JBHWGD010000076.1:12496-24131 GCF_042733235.1 Kitasatospora sp. NPDC059722 | reverse complement strand
ATACCCTATATCAGTGTGTCTCGTGGGCTGGGTGTTGTGTATAAGAGACAGGTGTTGGTCTCGTCGGCCTCGGCCCAGGCCGAGGCCGTCCCGGCGTGGTGCAGCGAGCCCAGTGTGTGGGCCAGCAGCGCCCGGGCGATGCCCCGGCGCTGCGCCTCGGCGCGGACGGCGATGAGGCCGATCCGCGGCCGGCGGGTGACCGGGGCGAGGCGGAGCAGGCCGAGGTAGCGGCCGTCCTGCTGTGCGACGACGTACTTCGACGGGTCGACGACGGTGGTGCCCGCCGGGCGGGGCAGTACCTCGGCCGGCATCGTCCGCCAGCCGGGGCCGGCCCCGACCTCGTCGCGCACGGCGCGGTCCAGGTCGTGCAGTGGGCCTTCCTGCGCCTGGCCGGCGGGCACGATCGTCACGCCCGCCGGGGGCCGTGCCGGGGCGAGCCCGGTGGTGTGCGGGTCGGTGGGCACGACGTAGGTCCGCTCGCGGCGGGCGGTGGTGAAGCCGAGCCGCTGCCAGGCTGCCACCGCGTCGTGGTCGGCCTCGTCGGCGACGGTGTGCAGCGGCGCCGGCAGGTCGGCGAGCATCGTGGCGGCGAGGCGGTCGCGGGCCGCGTCGTGCCAGGCGTCGATGCTGACGAAGAGCCGCCCGTCGGGCCTGTTCGAGGCGTCGGCGCGGCCGACGACCAGGTCGCCGTCGAGGGCCTGCCACTGCGTGTCGGCGGTACGGGTGACGGTGAGCGCGTGCTCGCGCGGGCCCGGGACGGGGTGCGGGGAAGAGGATGCGTTCATGGTGTTGCCTTTCGGGAGTGCCTTGTCGCAGGGGCTCCCGGGCGACACCAAACGTCAATCGCCCACCGTGACGACGAGGGGGAGCACCCACACGGATACAGCCTTCATGGGTCTCACACCTCCTCACGTTCTTTCACGGCTGCACAGACAGTAACAGCAAGGAGCGGACCGGCCCAACCGATTTACCGCGGGCGACTGCTCGTCTACCGATCGTCGACGGTCCGTTGACGCGCGCCGCATAGCTTCCTGAGCCTGCGACCCGCCCGGACCGCGGGCCGGTGCCGGAGGGAGGGGCTCTGCCTCGGCCGGGCCCGCGACGCGGTCCACCGCGTGTGGTGGCGCCCCACCGGGCGCGCCACCCCCGAGCTCCCGGGTCCGGACGGCCGTCTCCCCCTCGGCCGCCCGGACCCGGGCCTTTTCGCGCGCTGGCGCCGGGCGGTGTCCGTGCCGTGTGGGAGGCTGCCGCGACGGCGGCGGGACGGAGGGCCGGCGGGATGGGTTTCGGGGACGGGGTCTGGCGGCTGGTGCGGCAGGAGGAACTGCTCGGCGAGATCCTGGTCGACGGGTCCGACTTCCCGTGGCTGGAGGGGCGCTTCGTCCCCACGCCGGCGTTCGCCGCGGTGAAGCCGTGGTTCGACGAGTCGCTGGCCCTCCTTGAGGCGGACGGGATCGAGCGCTTCGACGACGTCTACGACCGGATCGCGCGGGCCCTGTCGCTCGTGGCCCCGTCGGGTCCGGTCGCCGAGTTCCTGTTGCACATCGAGGACGGCCGCGCCTGGTTCCGGTGGAGCGACGAACCGTTCGACGAGGACTGAGCCCGCGGATGTGATGACACATCAGGAATGGCTTCCGGCCAATGAGTTGGGCGGGGCGGGGTCGGCGTCGGCGGCCGGATGCCCGGTGTGGCCGTCGCCCTCGATGTCGACGTGCGGCAGCAGGCGGTCGAGCCATCGGGGCAGCCACCAGTTGCCGTCGCCGAGCAGGACCATGGTGGCGGGCACGAGCAGGCCGCGGACGACGGTCGCGTCCAGGGCGACGGCGCTCGCCAGGCCGACGCCGAACATCTTGACGACGGGGTCGTCGGACAGCAGGTAGCTCAGGAAGACCGCGACCATGATGAGGGCGGCGGAGCTGATGATCCGCCCGGTCGCGGCGAGGCCGGCCACCACGGCGCGGCGGTTGTCCCGTTCCCGCAGGTAGCCCTCGCGCACGGCGCTGAGCAGGAAGACCTCGTAGTCCATCGACAGGCCGAAGAGCACGGCGAACATCAGCAGGGGCACGTAGCCGGGGATCGGGACGGCGCCCTCCAGGCCGATCAGCCGGGCGCCCGAGCCGTGCTGGAAGACCGCGGTGAGCACGCCGTAGGCGGCGGCGACCGACACCAGGTTCATGACGGCGGCCTTGACGGCGACGACGGGCGAGCGGAAGGCGAGGAGCAGGAGGAGGCCGGCGACGGTCAGGACGAAGCCGACGACGAGCGGCATCCGCTGCGCGATGCGCGCGTTGAGGTCGGCCTGGGCCGCCGGGGCGCCGCCGACGTGCGGCACCTGGCCGCTGCCGGCGGTGGCGGCGGGCAGGACGTCCGAGCGCAGGCGGTGGACGAGTGCGGTGGTGGCCGGGTCGGAGGGGGCGGTGGCCGGGGTGACCTGCCAGCGGGCGGTGCGGCCGTCGGCGGCGAGGGCGGGCGGGCCGACGGCGGCGACGCCCTCGGCACCGCGCAGGGCGGTGGTGACGGCCGTCAGGCGCGGGTCGGTGTTCCCCGCGCCCGCCCGCACCGGCGCGGGCAGGACGTCGACGACCTGGAGCACGCCGTTGGCGCCCGGGCCGAAGGCCTGGGCCATGCGGTCGTAGGCGGTGCGGCTCATGGTGCCCCGGGCCTTGCCGCCGGCGTCCAGCTGGCCGAGGTGCAGGTGCGCCGCCGGGGCGGCGAGGGCGCCGAGCAGGGCGAGGCCGGCCAGCAGCAGGGGCCACGGCCTGGCCGCGACCAGGGCGGCGATCCGGCCCCAGCCGCGCGGGCGCCCGTCCGGGGCGGGGGCAAGGGCGGCCGGGCGGGGTGTCAGGAGCGTGCCGAGCAGGACGAGGACCGCGGGCAGGAGGGTGAGGTTGACGCCCAGCGCCACCACCACGGCGATCGCGGGTGCGAGGGCCAGGGCGTACAGCAGCGGCAGTCCGCCCAGGGCCAGGCCGGCCAGTGCCGCGACGACGGCGCTGCCGGCGAAGGCGACGGACTTGCCGGAGCCGGCGGTGGTGCGCACGGCCGCGTCCTCGACGCCCGCCCCGGCGGCGCGCAGCTCCCGGAAGCGGGTGAGCCCGAAGAGGGTGTAGTCGATGCCGACGCCCAGGCCGATCATCGCGGCGATGGTCTCGCCGGCCTGGGGGACGTCCATCAGGTGGCCGACCAGGCCGAGGACGGGCAGCGCGATGCCGAGGCCGACCACCCCGGCGAGCAGCGGCAGGCCGGCGGCGAGGAGGCTGCCGAGGGTGAGGGCGAGGATCACCAGGGCGGTGCCGAGGCCGATGGCCTCGCTGCGCCCGGTGCTCCCCCGGTCGACCGCCGCGGCGAGCTGGCCGCCGGGGGTCACCTCGATGCCGGCGGCGGTGGCCGGTGCGGCCGCGGCGAGCACGGCGTCGGTCGTCGCGGGCGTCACCTCCCGTCCGGAGACGTCGAGTTCGACGGAGAGGTAGGCGGTGTGGCCGTCGGCGCTCGTCGCCGCGGCGCCGGCCGGGTCGTAGGGCGTGGTGACGGCGACGACGTGCGGCACCGCGGCGATGGCGGTGGCGGCGCTGCGGACGGCGGCGGCGGCGCCGGGGTCGGTGAGCGGGGCGGCGCCGGCGGGGGTGTGCAGCAGGACCGGCTGCTTGCCGGAGGGCGGGGCGGGGAAAGCGCGGGTGGCCGTGTCGAGCGCGGCCTGGCTGTCGCTGCCGGGGATGGAGACGTCCTCGCTGGTGACCCGCCCGAGCAGCCCGACGGCGGTGAGCGCGGCGGCCAGCAGCAGGAGCCAGGCCGCGACGACGCGCTTGGGTCTGCGGGCGCACCAGCGCCCCACCGTGGTGAACATCTGCGGCGAACGGCCTTTCGTACGCGGCGGAAGGGCGTGCCGCCCCCACTGGAAACTTATTGCACTCCCCGTGCAACGCGTACACTTGCACTCGCGGTGCAAGAATGTCAACGAGAGTGCGGAGGAGCCCACGTGAAACGGTCCGAGACCGCCGCGCCCGCCGCGCCCGCCGCGCCCGCCGCCGACGGGCGCACGGAACGCGGGCGGCAGACCCGCGAGAAGATCGCCGACGCGGTGCTGTCGCTGCTCGACGAGAACCAGTCGCACTTCCCCGCCGACAAGGTGGCCGAACGGGCGGGCGTCTCCCGCCGGCTGGTGTTCCACCACTTCGCCGACATGGCCGAGCTCGCCGAGGTGGCCGTCAGCCGGCGCCTGGAGCAGCTCGCGGCCCGGATCGGACCGCTTCCCACCGAGGGGCCGCGGGAGCTGCGGGTCACGGCCCTCACCGAGCAGCGCGCCCGCATCCTGGAGGGCGTCACCCCGACCAGACTCGCCGTCATGCGGCTGGAGAACCCGTCCCCGCGGATCCAGGAGGCGGTGCGACAGATGATGGACTTCGCCCGCCTGCGGCTCGCCCAGGTCTTCGCCGCGGAACTCGACCCGCTCCCCGAACCCGCCCGGAGCGAGCTGCTCGACGGCCTGGACGCGGTGACCACGTGGAGCGCCTGGCACCACTGGCGCAGCTGCGGCCAGAGCCCGGAGGAGGCGCGGCACACCATGGCCGCCACCGTCCGCACGCTCCTCGCCGGCGCCGGACGGACGCCGCAGGGCTGACGGGGGCCGGCCCGGCAGGGGCACACCGATCGTTCACAGGTCGGGGGCGGAGTGGGCCGATCGGCGTGCTGTAGGTATAAAAATGACCAAACCGGGGTGCTTTCCAAGGGATCTCTCATGGACGCGCCCGAAGGTGCGGATCATGGCTCTCAACGTCCTCACCGCCCCCGGCCAGGCCCCGGCTCCCCCGTCGCGTGGCCGCAGGGCCCCGTGGAAGTCCCCCGACGACCAGCCCGGCTACGCCCGGCCCGCGCTGCTGGGGATCGCGGCCGTCGCCGCCGTGCTGTACGCGTGGAACATCGGCCACAGCCAGTTCCACGGCTTCTACGCCGACGCCGTGCGCAGCATGACGGAGAGCTGGAAGGCGTTCGTGTTCGGGTCGTTCGACCCGGCGGGCACGATCACGCTGGACAAACTGCCGGGGTTCCTGTGGCCGCAGGCGCTGTCGGCGCGGGTGTTCGGGTTCCACCCGTGGGCGCTGACCCTGCCGCAGGTGGTGGAGGGGGTGCTGTCCGTCCTGGTGCTGTACCGGGTGGTGCGGCGGTGGGCCGGGGCCGGTGCGGGGCTGCTCGCGGCGGCGGCGTTCACGCTGACGCCGGTGGCCGCGGGGCTGTTCCGCACGGCGGTCGAGGACGCCGCGTTCACGCTGCTGCTCCTGCTCGCGGCCGACGCGGCGCAGCGGGCGGCGCACGCGGCGCGGCTGCGCCCGCTGCTGCTGGCCGGGGTGTGGGTGGGGCTGGCGTTCCAGACGAAGATGCTGGAGGCGTGGGCGGTGCTGCCGGCGCTGGCGGCGGTGTACCTGCTGGCGGCGCCGGCTGCGCTGCGGCGGCGGATCGGGCACGTGGCGCTGGCCGGGCTGGTGACGGTCGTGGTCTCGGCGTCCTGGATGCTGGCGGTCACGGCGACGCCGGCGCGGGACCGTCCGTTCGTGGACGGTACGACGGACAACTCGGCGTTCAGCATGGTGGTCGGCTACAACTTCCTGAACCGGTTCTCGTCGCTGGGGATGAGCGCGGCGCAGACGGGCAGCGTGCAGGCGGTCCGTGGCGGGAACGGCGGAGGCGGCGGTGGTGGCGGTGGTGGCGGCGGTGGCGGGGGCCACGTCGCCGGGGCCGGTGCGGCGGGCGGCGAGCAGGGGGCCCGGGCGCAGGTCGCTCCGCGGGGTCAGGGCGGCGGCGGTGCGGACGACGGCGGCTGGACGAAGATGTTCGGCTCGCAGTTCGCCCCGCAGACCGGCTGGCTCTACCCGGTCGCCGTGGTCGCCCTGTTGTGCGGGCTGGCCTGGCGTCGGCGCGAGCCGCGCACCGACGTGCTGCGGGCGGGCTACGTCCTGTGGGGTGCCTGGCTCGGTGTGTTCTTCCTGGTCTTCAGTGCGGGCAGCGTCGGCGGCCACTCCTACTACATGGGGGTGATCGCGGCTCCGCTGGCGGCGCTGTGCGGTGCGGGGGTCGTGCTGCTGTGGCAGGGCTTCCACCGCGGGGGCGCGCGGGCGTGGGCGTTTCCGGGCGCGGTCGCCGGGACCGCTCTCTGGTCGGTCTTCCTGGCCCGGGAGTTCCCGTCGTTCCTGCCGTGGCTGGCGCCGGTCGTGGTGGTCCTGGGGGTGGCGGCGCTGGCGCTGCTCGCGGCGGTCAGGTTCAGCCGTTTCACCGGGCGGCGGGTCGCGCTGGCGGGCCTGGTGGCGGGTGTGGCGGCGATGCTGGTGGCGCCGGGTGCGTGGGCGTCCTCGGTGCTGGGCTCGGCGTACGGCGACTCGGGCATGGGCACCGTCGGTCCTTCCGGGGGCGGGCACGGCACCGGTGGGCGGCACGCGCTCGCGGGGGCGGGGGCCGGGCGCGTGCAGCGCGCGGGGTTCGGCGGGGGCGGGTTCGGCGGTTCCTCGGAGCACCTGACGGCGCCGGAGCAGGCCCTGTTCGACTATCTGCGGGCCCACCGGGGCGGTGCCCGCTACCTGTTCGCCGCCTCCAGCTGGAGCGCCGCCTCGCCGTTCATCCTGGCGACGGGCGAGGAGGTCCTGCCGATGGGCGGCTTCAGCGGTTCGGCGCCGTCACCGACCCTGGCGGAGTTCCAGCAGCTGGTCGGGGACGGCGCGTTGAGGTACGTCCTGGTCGGCGGGGCCGGCCGGCCCGGTGGCGGCGGCGAGGCGGCGGGGCCGACGACGGCCGCGGAGATCCAGTCCTGGGTGCGGACCGCCTGCACCGCCGTGCCGGCCTCCGAGTACGGCGGCGGGCGGGCGGCGGGCGACGACTCCGGCGGCCGGCAGCTCTACCTCTGCACGCGCGCGGGCTGAGAACGCCTCCGGGAACAGACCGGGCGGGTGCCGGCGGCCGGCGCCCGCCCGGTTCACTTCCCGGGGCTGCCCACCGACAGCTTCTCCCCGTCCACCAGCAGGCCGAAGAACGCCGCCGCGAAGATCGACAGCGCCGGGGCGGCCGCGGACCGGTCCGTGAGCCCGGTCATCAGCGCGCCGGTGACGGCGCCGAGGAAGGTGCAGCCCAGCAGCGCCCACCAGCAGAACCGCTGCCCCTTGCCCTGCGGGTTCGCCAGGGTGCCGATGATGAGGCTCACGATCCCCGACAGTCCGAGCTGGCCCAGGTTGGGCGTGGTGTCCTGGGAGAGTTCGTAGCTCAGGAACCCGATGATCAGTGCGAGCGCCGCCATGGCGAATCCCGAGACCCAGCCCTCCGGGAGGTCCAGTTCCTTCGCGGCCTTGGTGCGGGTGGGGTCGTCGCTCACGCAAGGACTGTAGGCGCCTCCTGCGTCCGGTGCCGGTCGCGGGCGCGCCGTGTTGGCGCCTGCCGCCCGGGCGGAGCAACCGGGCGCCGGCCCGGTCGGCCGCGGGCCACTCGACGGTGGGTCGGCGAGCACCGGTCAGGCGTGGACCGCGGCCCGGACCCGGTCCAGGTCCGCGAGCAGGGCGTCCAGCTGCGAGGGGTCGTTGGCGTAGGCGAGCACGGCCCGGTAGAACGCGCTCTGCATCGCGTCCGGCATCAGGTCGGAGGCGTCGAACCGCACCGCCCGGGCGTCGACCAGCAGTTGGCCCAGGCGGCGGGACAGGGCGTCCGGGTAGACGGTGGCGGGCACCTGGCGGTTGGGGCTCAGCGCACCGCCGCGGGCCACCCAGATCCGCTGCGCCTCGGGTGTCGTGAGGTAGGCGGCGAGCTGCTGGGCGGCCGGGGTGGCGTGGAACATGCCGAGCAGGTCGCCCGCCACCTCCTCGGTGCCCTTGAACCCCTCGTCGATGGCCGGGAACCGGGCGAAGTCGTAGTCCTCGCCGGCCTTGAGCCGCGGGTCGCCCTGCCGGTAGTAGTCCGTGATGAAGGACGCCGCGTGCTCGAAGTAGCAGCCCGGCTGCGGGCCGAACAGCGAGCCGCCCGAGCCGGCGAAGCCGGTGAGCAGCATGCCGCGGGCGTCACCGCGGACCATGCCCTTGGCGGCGACCACGTCTCCCCAGGTCTGCCAGGCCCGTTTGATCGCCGGGGAGTTCCAGGCGAGCGCGCCGCTCGCCCACTGGTCGTAGACGTCCGGTCCGGACTGGGCGAGGACGATGTCCTCCAGCCAGTCGGTGCCCGGCCAGCCGGAGGCGGAGCTCGACTCCAGGCCGACGCACCACGGGGGGACGCCCGACCCGGCGATCTGCCGGTCCAGGGTGTTCAGCTGGTCCCAGCTGCCGGGTGGTGTCCAGCCGTGTGCGGCAAGGGCCTTGGGCGAGTACCAGATGAGGCTCTTCACCGTGGCCTTGACGAACACGGCGTACTGCTTGCCGTCCACGGCGCCCAGCCGCACCCAGCTCTCTCCGTACTGCGCGGCCATGCCCGGCAGGTCGAGCGCGCCGTCGAGCGGGGCCAGGCGGCCGGCCCGGGCGTACTGCACCAGTTTTCCGGGGCTGGAGAGGACGGCGAGGTCGGGCGGCGTCCCGTTGCCGACCCGGTCGGCCAGCACGGTGTCGGAGTCCCGGGAGCCCTGGTAGTCCACCTTGATCCCGGTCCGCTGCTCGAACGGCGCGACCATGGCCAGGAACGAGTCCCGCTCGCTGCCGGTCCAGGTGCCGAGCACGTGGACCACCGGTCCCGACCGGCCGCCGCTGCAGGCGGTGGGGCCGGCGAGGGCGACCAGCAGCAGGGCGAGGGCGGCCCGCGCCCAGCGGCCCGCCGCGCTCATCGCGCGGCCCGGTACTCGTCGATCCGCGGCCAGAGGCCGCCCAGGCAGAGCAGCGCGATGGCGGCGCACAGCACCGGGAGCGCGCGGCCCAGGCCCAGGTCGGAGCGGGCCGCCGACTCGGCGTCGGCCAGCCGTTGCCGGTCCGGCTCCGCGAGCCGGGCCAGGTCGGCGTCGAACGCCGCGCCGGCGCCGCCCAGTTGGGCGGGGCCGGGGCCGACGGCGGTGGCCACCACGGCGGGGTCGGCGGCGGCCGCCGCGGCGGGGCCGCGGGTTGCGGCCTGCCGGCGCAGCTCGGCGTCGGCTGCGGTGAACTGCCGGAAGTCCTGGAGGGTGTGCACGGCGGCGTCCCGTTTCGCTGGGGAGGAGTCGGGGCGGAGGTCGGCGTCGATCAGGTCGGCGAGGATGCCGTGGAACGCGGGCGCCTCGCTCTCGGCCGCCGCGGCCTCTCCCGGCGTGACCGGACGGTCCGCCAACTGGCCGGTGTAGGTGGCGAAGTCGTCGGAGAGGTCCTGTCCGGGGACGGCCTGGACCACCGCCAGCGCGTCGCCGCCCGCCGCGTCGGCGGCGAGTGCGCGGGCCTGCCAGGCGGCGGTCAGCCGGGGCAGCGCCTCGTCGGCGGCGGTGGCGAAGGCCCGGTCGGTGTGCAGGGTCGCCGCCGCCGTCCAGCCGGCCAGCGCGAGCAGCAGGACGGACGCGGTGAGCAGGCACGGGTTGAGCCGCCGGTTGAAGTGGCGGCTCAGGAAGCGCTGGGTGGCGACCAGCAGGACCAGGGCGAGCAGCGCGGGGGCGAGGACGCCGAGCAGCACGGCCGGGGCGAGCCATCCGCTCTGCCGTTGCCGGTCCAGTTCCTGCTGCTCGGCGGCCCGCAGTTGCCGGACCTGGGCGAGGACTCCGTCGCCGGGTTTGTGCATCAGGTTCGTGGCGTAGCTCAAGTAGGCGGTGCCGAGGGCGCCTTGGCTCTCGGTGGCGTGCGCCTGCTCGATCAGGCCGGTGTACTCGACGAGCAGTCCCTCGACGGCCTGCAGGCGCCCGCTGCCGGCCGGGCCGGTCGCGTCGTGCTCGGCGGCCCGGGCGAGCGCCTGGTGGGCGGACTTCAGGTCGTCCTGGTAGCGCTGCCCCGGTCCGCTCAGGCGCACCGTCCCCGAGGCGAAGCTCCCGGCCGCGACCCGGTCCGCGTCGGCGAGCAGGTACGACAGCTGCGCGGTGTCGACGAGGGCCGGATCGGCGTGGGCCTCGGCGGCGGACACCGTCGTGTGCGCGCCGGAGAGCGCCGTCTGCAGCGTCCCCCACAGCGCCGCCGTGCACAGGACCAGCGCGACCACGGTCCGGCGCAGCCGGCCCGGGGTGGTGGGCGGCGCGGCGGGTCTGCCGCCGAAGCGGTGCGCCCGTGACCTCATGCCGGCAGTGGCCGCCATCCGCATCCCGCCCCCTGCTCGGCCCGTCAGGAGCCCGACGGATCGTCGCCCACCCTAGCCGCGCGACTACGGGGTGGCCACCGGAAAACGGGATATGACGGATCGTCAGCTCGGGGCCTCGCCGCCCAGGGAAAGCCCGCCCTTGCAATGGCAAGCGTATGCAACTATTGTTGCAGCAGATAGTGCACCTGCAATCAATGCCGCCGGGGAGCCTCCATGAGCACGACCCTCTTCACCCCCTACACGCTGCGGGAACTGACCGTCCCCAACCGCGTCTGGATGTCGCCGATGTGCCAGTACAGCGCCGCGCCCGACGGCGGGGCGGCCGGGGTGGCGACGGACTGGCACTTCACCCACCTCGCGGCGCGGGCGGCCGGCGGCACCGGGCTGATCATCGTGGAGGCCACCGCCGTCTCCCCCGAGGGCCGCATCAGCCCCTACGACCTCGGGCTGTGGAACGACACCCAGACCGAGGCGCTGCGGCGGATCACCGCCTTCCTGAAGGACCAGGGCAGCGTCGCCGCCATCCAGCTCGGCCACGCCGGGCGCAAGGCCTCCACCGAGCGCCCCTGGGTCGAGCGCGGGCGCGCGCTCGCCCCGCACGAGACCCACGGCTGGACCCCGGTGGGCCCCAGCGCCGTCGCCTTCTCCCCCGACCACACCACGCCGGACGAGCTGACGCGCGAGCAGATCCGCGAGATCGTCGGGCAGTTCGCGGACGCCGCCCGGCGCGCCCTGGAGGCCGGCTTCCAGGCCGTCGAACTCCACGGCGCCCACGGCTACCTGATCCACCAGTTCCTCTCCCCCGCCAGCAACCGCCGCACCGACGAGTACGGCGGCTCCTTCGAGGGCCGCACCCGCTTCGCCCTGGAGGTCGTCGACGCCGTGCGCGCCGTGTGGCCCGGGGAACTGCCGCTGCTGTTCCGCGTCTCGGCCACCGACTGGATCGCCGAGAACCCCGAGGACGGGCGCGAGGGCTGGACGCTGGAGGAGACCGTGCGCCTGGCCAAGGAGCTCCAGGCCCGCGGCGTGGACCTGATGGACGTCTCCACCGGCGGCCTCGTCCCCGACGCGAAGATCGACGCCGCCCCCGGCTTCCAGGTGCCCTTCGCCGAGGCGATCCGCAGCGGGGCCGGCATGCCGGTGGCGGCCGTCGGCCTGATCACCGAGCCCGCCCAGGCCCGGGACATCCTCGCCGCCGGCCGGGCCGACGCCGTCCTGATCGGCCGCGAGTTGCTGCGCAACCCCTCCTGGGCGCGCCACGCCGCCGCCGCGCTCGGCGGGCAGGTCCACTCGCCGGTGCAGTACCACCGCGCCTGACGGGCCCGGGCGCCCCGTGACGGAAGAAAGGGCGGCCGGCGGACCGCGCGGGTACGGGCCGAAGTGATGTGGCCGCCGGCCCCGTCCGGACGCAGACGGGGCCCGGATCACGCGACCGACCGAG
>NZ_JBHWGD010000076.1:0-12486 GCF_042733235.1 Kitasatospora sp. NPDC059722 | reverse complement strand
GGTGTGTGGAGTCGGCCGCGCGCGCGCGGGGGGGGCGCGCGCCGCCCCCGCCCCCCCCCCCCGCCCGGGCGGGGGGGCGCCCGCCCCCCCCCCGCCCCCCCCCCCCCCCCCCCGGACCGCGCGGGAACGGGCAGAAGTGATGTGACCTCCGGCACCGTCCTGACGCAGACTGGGCACTGATCACTCGACCGACCGAGGACGGACCCATGGCTGACCGGCCGCTGACCCTGATGGCAGTGCACGCCCACCCGGACGACGAGGCGACCGGAACGGGCGGCGTCCTCGCCCGCTACGCCGCCGAGGGCATCCGCACCGTGCTCGTCACCTGCACCGACGGCGCCTGCGGCGACGGCCCCGGCGGCGTCAAGCCGGGCGAGCCCGGACACGACCCCGCCGCCGTCGCCGCGCTGCGCCGCAAGGAGCTGGAGGCCAGCTGTCAGGTCCTCGGGGTGGGCCACCTGGAGACGCTCGACTACGGCGACTCCGGGATGATGGGCTGGGCGGCCAACGACGCCCCCGGCTCGTTCTGGGGCACCCCCGTCGCCGAAGGCGCCGCCCGCCTGGCCGACCTGATGCTGCACTACCGGCCCGACGTCGTCGTCACCTACGACGAGAACGGCTTCTACGGCCACCCCGACCACATCCAGGCCCACCGCATCACCATGGCCGCGCTGGAGCGCAGCGGGCTGAGGCCCAAGGTGTACTGGACCACCGTGCCGCACTCGACGATGCGGCGCTTCGGCGAGGCCATGCGGGAGTTCGCCGAGGACGAGCCGCAGCCGGAGCGCTCCGGGGAGGGGAGCGAGGCCGAGCAGATGCCGGAGATCGGCCTGCCCGACGAGGCCGTCACCACCTGGGTGGACACCACCGAGTTCGGCGGGCGGAAGTTCGACGCGCTGCGGGCGCACGCGAGCCAGGGCGAGAACATCTTCTTCCTGCGCATGGGCCAGGAGCGCTTCACCGACCTGATGGGCCTGGAGACCTTCGTGCGCGTGCGGGACACCACGAACGCGCCGCTGCCCGAGGACGACCTGTTCGCCGGCCTGCGCTGACGCCGGGTCACGCCCGCGCCGGGGGGGGGGGGGCCGGGGGGGGGGGGCCCCCCGCCCGCGGCCCCCCCCCCCCCGGGCCGGCCCCGGCGGCCGCCCGCGCCCCCCCCCCCCGGGGCGGCCCGCGCCCCGCGCGCCCCCCCCCCCCGCCGGCGTTCGTCGTCAGCGGCCGGTGGTGGCGACCGGGTCGGGGGCGGACCCGTGGGCGGGGGCGGGGATCACGGCCTTGCGGGCGTGCAGGACGGTGGCGCCCAGCGGCAGGGGGCTCTGGCCGACGAGGTGGAGGCCGGCGTCGGCCAGGAGGTGGGCGTAGTGGTCGGCGCGGCGTTCGCGGCCGCCGACGTTGCACATCATGTGGAGGTCCCAGGCGGTCGCCAGTGAGGGCGAGCCGTCGGCGGGCAGGACGCGTTCGATGATCAGCAGGTCGGCGTGGGCGGGCATCGCGCGGGCGCAGTGGCGCAGGATCTCGCGGCAGCGCTCGTCGTCCCAGTCGTGCAGCACGCGGGACAGGACGTAGACGTCCCCGCCGGCCGGGACGTCGGCGAAGTCGCCCGCCCGGTAGGTGCAGCGCCCGCCGGTGCCGGCCGCGTCGAGCAGGGCGCGGGCGGCCTCGACAGCGTGCGGGCGTTCCAGCAGGACGCCGTGCAGGCGGGGGTGGGCGGCCAGGATGCGGCCGAGGAGTTCGCCGTTGCCGCCGGCGACGTCGACGACGGTCGCGGGGGCGGGCGCCTGGGCGGCGGCCGCGAGGGCGGGGTGGGCCGGGACCGGCTCGAACATGCGCGAACTGGCCGCCATGGAGCGGTCGAAGAGCTCGGCGAGTTCGGGGTCGCGGGCGAAGTGGTCGAAGTGGTTCTCGCCGAAGAGGTGGTCGAAGGCGGTCTGCCCGGTGCGCACCGTGTGGGCGAGGCGGCCGAAGGACTCGTAGAACGGCCCGCCGTACATCAGGGCCAGCGGGCGCATCGAGCCCGGGGTGTCGGTGCGCAGCAGGGCGCCGAGTTCGGTGAGGCGGAAGCCGTCGGGGGTCTCGGTGACGGCGCCGAGCATGGCGAGGTAGCGCAGGAGGGTGGTGAGGCTCTGCGGGTGGGCGCCGATCCGGTGGGCGAGGGTGTCGGTGGCGGTGACGGCGGTGGTGTCGAGGGCGTCGGGGAGTTTCAGTTCGGCGCTGACGGCGAGGGCCTGGGTCGTCCACGCACCGGTCATCAGGCGCAGGAGCGTTTCGGCGGGCTGGTGGGCACGGGAGTCGTGGAGGTGGGCGGCGAGGGCGGGGCGGTGGTCGCCGGGGACGTAGAGCTCGATGCGCCGGTAGCCGGTCTTGGCGTCGGCGGGGGCGGTGAAGTAGAGGACGGTGCCGTCCTCGTGGGGGTTGTAGCCGCCGCCGTCGGGGGCCGCGCCGTGGCGGGCGAGGAGATCGCACAGGCCGCGCAGGACGAGCGGGTCGGGGCGGGTGACCTCGAAGGCGAGGTGGGTCTCGTGCTCGTGGGCGCGTTCGTGGGCGGCGAGTTCGGCGAGGGCGGAGCCGGGCGGCACGGTGAGGGCGAAGACCTCGACGAGGCGGGGCTCCTCGCCGGGGCCGGTGACGGGCGGGCGCAGGATGCGCACGTCGAGGGCGGCGGGGTCGAGGCCGTGGCGGTGGGCGAGGCGGTCGCGGACGACGACGCTGGGGTGCTGCGGGGTGTCGGGGTCCAGGGCGCAGGCGGCGAGCTGGGCGCGCAGCGTGGCCTCGTCGGGCGGCAGGAGGAGCAGGGCGGCGTGGGCGAAGTGGCAGTGGTCGGCCAGTGCGCGCAGTTCCGGGCCGTCGAGGCCGGGCAGCAGGAGCGGGAGGAGGTCGGCGGTGTCCTGCTGGCGGACGAAGTCGGCGGTCGCGTGCAGGCGGGTCGCATCGTCCGGGGGCGTCGTCGTCATCGAGTGGGCGTCCTTGGTTCGGTGCTCGTGAGGGTGTGGTCGTGCGGACGTGGTCGTGCGGGTGCGGGTGCGGTCGTGAGGGTGTGGTCGTGCGGACGTGGGCGTGCGGGTGGTGCGGCTGTGGTGCGGCCGTGGTGGGCTCAGATGCCGACGTAGCTCTCGGCGAACCAGTCCTGGAAGGCCCGGGAGGTGCGCAGCGAGTCGAGGCGTGAGCGCCGCATGGATTCGTGGAAGAACGATTCGCCGTCCGGTCCGGGCGGGGCGTGCAGGAGCTGGATCATCCAGTGCGAGAACTCCTGGGCGCGCCATATGTGGGTCAGGCTGGTCCGCGAGTAGCGGTCGAGGGCGCCGGTGTCGCCGTGGGCGAGGGTGTCGGTGAGGGCGTCGGCGAGGAGTTCGGTTTCCAGGACGGCGAGGTTGGCGCCCTTGGCGGCGGCGGGGGCGGGCAGGCTGGCGGCGTCGCCGGCCAGGAGGAGCGAGCCGTGGCGCAGCGGTTGGATGACGTCGGATTCGAGGTCGATGACGGTGCGCTGGATGATCGGGCCGCGGTGCAGGGGGTGGTGGTCGGCGCTGCGCATGCGGGTGTCGAGTTCGTCCCAGATGCGTTCGTCGGACCAGGCGTGGGGGTCGGTGCCGCGTTCGCACTGGAGGTAGTAGCGGGTGACGTCGGGGGTGCGGGCCATGTGGCCGGCGAAGCCACGGTGGTGGACGGCGTAGCCGACGGCGTCGAGGCTGGGCGGGGCCTGGGCGAGCAGGCCGAGCCAGGAGATGCCGTGGTCGCGGTGGTGGCGGGGGGTGCCGGGGGGCAGTGAGCGGCGGGCGGCGCCGTGGCGGCCGTCGCAGCCGGCGACGTAGCGGGCCTGCCAGTGGACGGTCTCACCGTCGGTGCCGGCGCCGGTGTCGCGGGCGGCGACGGTGGGGCGGGGGCCGTGGGCGTCGTGGACGGTGAGGGCCTCGGTGGTGAAGCGGATGCGTCCGCCGGCGGCCAGGTAGTGCGCGAGCAGGTCGGTGACCAGGTCCTGCTGGGGGTAGACGGTGTGGGCCTCGCGGCGGCCGAGGCCGGCGTAGTCGAGGCGGAAGCTGCCGCCGTCGGTGCGGAACTCGCAGGTGCCGTGGGGCTGTCCGCGCCGGTGCAGGCCGTCGGCGAGGCCGTGGCGGTCGAGGGTGCGCACGGTGTTGGCGGCGAGGAAGCCGGCGCGGGCGCGGGTCTCGACGTGGGCGCGGTCGGCGCGTTCCAGGACGACGCAGTCGATGCCGCGGGCGTGGAGGAGGTTGGCGAGGGTGAGCCCGGCGGGTCCGGCGCCGAGGACGACGACGTCGGCCTTCTCCCGGGCCGTGCGGGTGTTCTGACTTTCGGTCACGGAAAGTGGATCTTAATCACCCGTGGATACAGCGCAGGCCCGGAATCACTCGAAACGGTGAGGGGAATGACGGTCCGTGGTCGCGGTGGCGACGGTCGCCCCAGGAGGGAGCTTCCGTCGCCACCGTGCGTGACGAAGTGGGGCGGGCCGGCACGGGATGCCCGGGCCGACCCGCCGGGCGTGTCAGGGGGCCGGGCGGGTGGCGGCGGTGAGGATGATCTCCCGGACGCGGTCGAGGTACTTCGGCACGCCCTGGACGGCCTGCGGGGTGTCCGGCACGGTGACCACGAGGTCGGCCCGGTCGCGGAACCAGTTGAACCACATCGAGACGCCCGCCGCGCCGTCCGGGCCGGTCAGCAGTGTGGCGTCGGTGCGCAGGAAGTCGCGGGAGCCGGGCGCGGCGCGGCCGTCCAGGTAGGAGACCATCGGCGGGATGACGGGCAGCGCCGTACCGGGGAGCAGGTCCAGCGCCCGGTGCAGCGGCACGTCGCCGGCGGCGCGGGCGCGCTGGAAGCCCTGCTGGGCGGCGGGGATCGCCGCGGCGAGGTCCGGCGCGGCGGGCAGCCGGAAGAGCAGCGGGCCGAAGTTCACCAGCCAGCCGTGCACGGGCAGCAGCCGCGGGTAGGCCCTGGTCGACACGGCCGTCAGCACGCGGTAGACGTCGTTGCCGGTGAACTCCCGCTGCGCGAGCGCGAGCGCGGCGAAGGCGCCGGCGGCGAACCCGCCGCCGTGGCGGGCGCAGAAGGCCCGGAACGCCTCGGCCTGGGCGCCGGTGAGCACCGGGTAGTGCAGGCGGACGCCGGGCACGAGCGCGTGGCCGTCGGTGCCCAGGTCGACGGGGAAGCCGGACAGGGCCCGGAAGCCGCCGGAGGCGGTGGCGGATCCGTCGTCGCCGGCGGCCAGGAAGGCGGACCAGAGGGCGAGTTCGGGGGCGTCGGGGGTCAGGGCGAGGGAGCGTTCGTGCTCGCGGCGGTTGTACTCCAGGTAGCCGACGGCCTCGTCCGGGCCGGCCGGCGTGGCAGCCGGGGTGGGTCCGGCGGTGGCCGCGGACGCCGGGGTGGGTCCGGTGGTGGCCGCGGTGGCGCGGGCGGCGTAGTGGGTGCGCAGCTCGTCGAAGAGCAGGGCCATGGAGTGGCCGTCGGTGTAGGCGTGGTCGATCGCGGCGTAGACGGTGGACCTGGTCCCCCGCAGGACGACGCCGGCGAGCAGGCCCGGGCCGGGGCGGCCGGGCGCGGTGTGCTCGTCGATCCGGCGGTGCAGGTGGTCGCGCAGGTCCGCGGCAGTGGCGAAGGCGCCGACGCGCACCGGGCGCACGGTGAGGGCCTGCGGCGGCAGGCGGAAGCCCGCCAGGCCGTCGCCGCGCGGCTCGTACCAGGCGCGGTAGGCCTCGTGCCGGCGCACGAGTTCCTGCCAGGCGCCGGCGAGCGCCTCGGGGTCGGCCCGGCCGGGCAGGTCGAAGGCCAGGGCCACCCAGGGCGACTGCCGCTGCCCGGTGGCGCGGCGGGCGGCGGCCATCCCGAGGTGGGCGCGCTGGAAGCCGGAGGGCGGTACGTCGTGCGGCTCGGGGGCGCGGTCGGCGGCCGGGAGGAACTCGACCACCTCCCCGGGCGCGGGCCGCCAGTCGAGGATCTGGGTCATCCGCACGGCAGCATCTCCTCCGGGCAGTGGGCGGGAGCGGGGACGAGCACGGGGACGGGGGCGGGGGCGGTCGCGGTGCGGGAGGCGAGGGCCGTCCGGGCGGCGATCCGTGCGACGGCCCGCTCGAAGCGGGCGACGTTCGTGCGCGCCACGGCCGTGTCGGGAAAGCGCGTCGTCAGGTGCACGCCCCGCTCGCTCCTGGTCAGCCATACGTGCACCTCTCCGGGGCTGTGGACGCGGCTGCGCAGCATCCGGTCCTCCTGCTCGGGCGGGGTGCCGTCGACCCGGCGCACGTCGAGGTACGAGACGACGAACCGGAGGCGGACGTCCCGGCCCAGCATCCGGCGCACGTGCGCGAGCGAGCTGCCCGGGCCCGGGCGGTGGCGGCGCAGTTCGGCGGCGGCGTGCCCGAGCGTGTCCGCGAAGGTCGCCCCCGGGGCGGTGGGGATGCGGACCGGCTGCAGGCCCACGAACCAGCCCGGCGCCGCCCGCCACGGGTCGGGGCGGGTGTTGGCCAGCGCCACCGCGGACAGCTGCCGGGTGCCCGCGACCCTCGCCGCGGCGAGCGCGAGGCAGGACAGCAGCCCCGCGGACGTGGTGCCGCCGCCCGCGCGGCAGGCGGCGGCGAAGCGGGCGGCCGTCGGCGCGTCGAGCAGCCAGCGCCCGGTGCTGCGCTGCGCGTGCGGGGCGTCGCCGGCGCCCAGCGGCAGCGGGAAGGCGGGGGCCGCTCCGGCGTCGCCGCGCAGCAACGCCCGCCAGCGGTCGACGTGTTCGGGACGCATAGGCAGCCGCTCGGCCAGGGCCGGCTCCGCGGCGCCGAAGTCGAGGAAGGTCGGGCCCGCCGGGTGCCCGGCGCCGCCGGCCAGCAGGTCGCGGATCTGACCGGGGACCATGGCGAGCGTCAAGCCGTCCGCGACGCCGTGGTCGGCGCCCGCGAACACCGTCACCCCGCCCGGGGCCGTCACGTCCCCGGCTGTCACGTCCTCGGCCGTCACGTCCTCGACCGTCGCGAAGAGCACCTGCGGCCAGGCCAGCGGGCCGACGCGGTCGAAGAACGCCTCGATCTGCCGGCGCACCGACGCACCGTCGGCGAACACCCCGATCTCCTCGCGGCGCAGCCCGACCGCGCCCGCGGGCAGCGTGCGGCGCGCGCAGCCGCCGGGGGTGGGCAGCAGGTGGCTGCGCAGGTGCTCGTGGGCGCGCAGCCAGGCGGCGAGGGCGCGGGCCAGGCGCTCGCGGCCGGTGGGGCCGACGCGGAAGGACACGCCGATCCACGCCGGGTCCACCTGCCGCGCGCCGCGGGCGGCGGCCGCGCGGACGTGGTGCTCGTGGACGAGCGCGGGCGCCCGCGGGTCGTCGGCCCAGGCCGAGGCGGGGGCGGCCGGCGTCCAGAACACCAGCCGGCCGGCGGGCGTCGTGCGGTCGCCCAGTTCTGTGAATTCCACTGACGCTCTCCTTGTGACGCCCGCGGTGCTGACGGCGCCTCGAATGCAGAGCCCCCGGACTTCCGGGGCCAGGATGCGGGGATCTTTTCCGTGCGGGCCGCCGAAGCTATCCGGCGGCGATGAAGCGGGGATGAAACGAAAACATTTCCGCTGGCCGGGCGGCCCGGGGACGGCCGGGCGGCCGGGAATCGCTTGTCGACGGCCGCGGCCATTGCTAGCGTCGGCGCCGTTCACCGGGCTTCACGGCACGCCGGGAGCGCACCGGAAACGTGCCGGAAACAATTCCGGAAAGAACGCGGGAAGCACGTCGCGAGGGACGCCGAATTCACGGGGAGTCAATTGATGAGCACACGAACGGACAGCGGGCCTTCCACGGACTACGCCGCCCTGCGCCGCGACCCGGCGTACGCCGGGCTGAACCGCGCGCTGCTCGACCTCGTCCCGGTCGGCGCCGGGCAGGCCGTCCTGGACGTCGGCTGCGGGGACGGCGCGGTGAGCGAGCAACTGCTGCTGCGCGACCCGGCCGTCGCCCTGACCGGTGTCGACCCCGACCCGGCCCTGCTCGACGCGGCACGCACCCGCCTGGGCCACCGGGCCCGCTTCGTCGAGGGCGACGCGGCCGCCGTCGCCGGGCTGTTCCCGGCCGGCGGCTTCGACACCGCCGTGCTCGCCAACTGCATCCACCTCGTCCCGGACCTCGGCGAGGCGCTCACCGCGATCGGGCGGGTGCTGGCCGCCGGCGGGCGCCTCGTGTTCAACTCGGCCTTCTACGCGGGCGCGGAGAGCGCCGCCGACCTTCCGCTGTACGCCGAGCTGGTCGGCGCGGCCCGCCGCGCCGCCCGGGCCCGCGGCCTGACACCGGCCCGCACCGCCGCCGTCACCGGCCGCCCGCCGGGGCTGCGGCGCACCGCCGGGGACTACCAGGCCGCCCTCGCCGCGGCCGGCTTCACCGGCGTGGAGCGCACCGAACGCGAGTTCACCCTCGGCCGGGAGTTCCTCACCGCCCTGTGCTCGACCCCGATGTTCGCCGCCGCCGCACTGCCCGGGATCGAGCGGGACACCGCCGCCGGCCTGCTCGCCGAGGCGCTGGAGCAGCAGTACGAGCGCACGCCTTTCACGATCACGCGGCGCTGCGTGTATTTCTCCGCGATCCATCCCTGAAACACCCCGTCCCTGAAAACACCCCACGAACCCAGCGGAATCACGAAGGGAATTCATCATGACCGAGGTGCTGCCCGTGGTCGTCCGGGCGATTTCCGAGATCCGCCCGGACCTGGGCGAAAACCCGGGTTCCATCACCCGGGAATCGGCCTTGTTCTACGCCGGTGAACCCGGCCGTCCGGTGCTCGGCCTCGATTCCATGGAAGCTCTGGAACTGCTCGTCGTCCTGGAGCGGGAATTCGGTGTCGAGCTCGCGGACACCGGTATCCGGATCGGCGACCTGCAGACCGTCGGCGACGTGGTCGACGCGCTGGGCGGCGCGGCGGGCGGTGCCCGGGCCGGCGCGGTAAGCGGCGCGGCGGGCGGCGCGCTGCCGGAGACGCTGTGACGCCCCGGGCGGTGCGCCACCGCGTCCTGGTCACCGGGATCGGCGTCGAGTCGTGCGCGGGCCCCACCCCCGAGGAGCTGTGGGCCGCCCTGGCCGCCGGGAAGTCCGCGGTCTCGGCGCTGGACCTCGAACAACCGCTGCCCTGCCGGGTCGGCGGCGTCGTCACCGGCTTCGACCCCCGGGACTACCTGAGCGCCCCGCAGGTGCGTCGCACCTCCCGCTTCCAGCAACTGCTGTTCGCCGCCGCCGTCAAAGCCCGGGCGGACGCGCGCCTGCACACGCCACCGGGCGCCCTGTACGTCGGCACCGGCGGCGGCGGGCTCGACGAGGCCGCCCGGCAGGTGACGGTCCTGCGCAGGGAGGGCTGGTCGCGCATGGACCGGCTCGGCCTGCTGCGCCTGCTGCCCAACCAGGCCGCCGGGCTCGTCGCCCAGGAACTGGACATCACCGGCCCGGTGCTCACCATCTCCACCGCCTGCGCGTCCTCCACCGACGCGATCGGCGCCGGCCTGCGCGCGGTGCGCGACGGCACCGCCGACGTCGTCCTGGTCGGCGGCGTGGAGAGCTGGCTCGACCTGCCGTGCCTGGCTTCCTTCTCCCTCCTGGACGCCCTCTCCCGGCGGCCCGCGGCCGAGGCCGCCGCCGCGTCCCGCCCCTTCGACCGCGACCGGGACGGCATGGTGCCCGCCGAAGGCGCCGCGGTCCTCGTCCTGGAGTCGGAGCGCTCGGCGCTGCGCCGCGGCGCCACCGTTCACGGGGAGGTCCTCGGCGCCGCCACCACCTGCGACGCCCACCACGCCCTGGCCCCCCGGCCGGACGGCGCGATCGCGGCCCGGGCGATCACCCTCGCCCTGGCCGACGCCGGGGTCGGGGCCGACGCCGTGGACCTCGTCAGCGCGCACGGCACGTCGACCCCGCTCAACGACCGGGCCGAGACCGCCGCCCTCAAGCGCGCCTTCGGTCCGCACGCCCGGAACCTGGCGATCACCGCGCCCAAGTCCGTCATCGGGCACGCCTGCGGCGCGTGCGGGGTCCTGGAGAGCGTCGGCGTGCTGCTCGCCATCCGCGACAAGTACGTGCCGCCGACGGCGAACCTGGAGCACCCAGACCCCGACTGCGACCTCGACTACACGCCGCTCACCGGCCGGTCCGCCCCGATCAACGTCGCCGTGAAGCAGAACTTCGGCTTCGGCGGCCAGAACTCGGTGGTGGTGTTCGGCGCCCCGTGAGCGGGGCGCGGCGGGCGGCGGGCGCGGCGGGCGCGGCCGGTGACGGGGACGGGGGACCGGCCACCCGTCACCGGCCGGATATGGCCGGTGGCTTGGCCTGTCCCCGGCCCGGCGGCCGGACCAGCATCGACGGCGTCCACCGCAGAGAGCCATCCAGTGTCCGGGGGCCACGATGCCGATCACCACGCCGCCACCCAGCACCACCACGATCACCGCCCGCCCGGCCGACGCCGCGCTCGGGCCGCGCGAACGCGACCTGCTCTACGCCGTCGGCTGCGGCCTGAAGGACGACGAGATCGCCGCCGCCCTCGCCATCCCGCCGCGCGCCGTGGCCGGGCTCCTCGCCCGCCTCCTCGCCCGGCTCGGACTGCCCGACCGCACCGCCGCCGTCGTCCACGCCTTCGACTCCGGCCTGGTCTCCCCCGGCCACGGCCCGCGCCGCCGCACCACCGGGCCCACGCCCGCGGACGGCACCCGCCGCACCCCCGGACCGCCGCTGCGGATCTCGCTGCTCGGACCGCTGCGGGCCTGGCACGACGGCCGCCCCCTCGACCTCGGGCACCTGCGCCAGCAGGCCGTCCTGACCGCGCTCGCGCTGCGCCCGGGCCGTGCCGTCAGCCAGCGTGAACTCGTCGACGGCGTCTGGGGCGAGGAGCCGCCCGGCACCAAGGTCGTGCCCGTCTACGTCTACCGCCTGCGCAAGGCCCTGCGCACGGGCGGGGGACCGCACGCGGTGATCGCCAGCGACCGCGACGGCTACCGGCTGGTGCCCGGCACGGTGGCCGTGGACGTCGCCCGCATGGAGGACCTCCGGGCCGCGGCCGGCACCGCCGAACGCGCGGGCGACCTGCCCGAGGCCGTCCGCCTGTGCGCCCTGGCCCTGGACCTGTTCCGCGGCGAGCCCCTGGCCGGCCAGCCCGGCCCGCTCGCCGAACAAGAACGCCTGCGGCTCACCGAGCACCGCACCGCCCTGGCCCAGCGCAAACTCGGCTGGCAGCTGCGGCTGGGCCGCCACCGCGAGGCCGTCGCCGAACTGTCCGCCCTCGCCGAGGCCCAGCCCCTCAACGAGCCGGTCGCCGCGATGCTGATGCACGCCCTCTACCTGGGCGGCCGCCAGGCCGACGCCCTCGCCGTCTTCGACCGCACCCGCCGCCGCCTGCGCGACGACCTCGCCGTCCACCCCGGCCAGGACCTCCGCCGCGTCCACCGCATGATCCTGAACGGCGACGTCACGGCGCCGGTCGCGGCCCCGGCGCCGTGACCGCCCGGCCCGACGACCGGTCAGGAGCGCGGCGCGCGGGGTTCGATGTGGAAGTCGAAGGCGAGGGTCCCGGGGTCGACGGCGGTGACGCCGCCGTCGACGGTCAGGACGGCGCCGTTGACGAAGGACGCGGCGGGCGACAGCAGCCAGGCGACGGCCTCGGCGACCTCGGCCGGGTCGCCGGGGCGGGCGGCCGGCAGGAGCCGGGTGGCGGCGTCGTAGGCCTCGTCGAGGGTGGCGAGGCCGCTCTCGGCGGCGAAGCGGGTCATGCGGCGGTCGGCCATGTCGGTGCGGATCCAGCTGGGGCAGACGATGTTGGCGCGCAGGCCGCGGCCGCCGTAGTCGACGGCCAGGGAGCGGCACAGCTGGAGCAGCGCGGCCTTGGAGGTGGCGTAGGCGGCGTCGCCGCGGCCGTTGCGCAGGGCGGAGACGGAGGCGACCGCGACGACGGCGCCGCGGGCCTCCAGCAGGTGCGGCAGGGCGGCGCGCTGGAGCAGGAAGGGGCCGGTGACGTTGGTGCGCATCACGGCCTCCCAGCTCTCCGGGGTGAGGTCGCCGACGGCGCCGCCCACGCCGGTGCCGGCGTTGAGCACGAGTCCGTCGAGGCGGCCGTGGGCGGCCAGGGCGGCGGCCACCAGGGCGTCGGCGGCGTCCGGGTCGCCGGCGTCGGCGGGGTGGGCGAGGGCGCCGGTCTCCTCGGCGACGCGGCGCAGCGGTTCGGGCCGGCGCCCGGAGACGACGACGTGGTGGCCGGCGGCGCGCAGCAGCCGGGTGGTGGCGGCGCCGATGCCGCTCCCGCCGCCGGTCACGATGTAGACGCGCTGGTCGTCGGCCATGGTCCGCCCCCGTTCGAAAAACCGTGTGGTGACGGACAGTCAATCATGGCCGTGCCCCTGACAGGTGTCGGGGACCGCCGGGGCCCTGTGCTTCCTAGGGTGCTGGTGAGCGGCCCGACGGGGGGGGCGCCGCCCCCCCCCCGGGCGCGGCGCGGTCCCCCCAAACGGACCGGACGCGCCCCCGCCCGCGCCCGCGGGCGCGGGGGGGGGGGGCCC
>NZ_JBHWGD010000075.1:27670-38689 GCF_042733235.1 Kitasatospora sp. NPDC059722 | reverse complement strand
CATATGTGGCCCTCCCCCCGGGGGTGTGGGGCCGTGGCCCCCGGGGGCCCCGGCCGTTCCGTGTTCTGCGTACTGCGTGCTGCGTTCCGGGCCCTGGGGGCCGGGGGCCGGGTGCCGCTCAGCGCCGCCCGGAGCGGCGGTCGTCGCGCCCGCCCTGACCGCCCGAGCCGCCGGTCAGGCCCGCCCGGCGCAGCGCGTCCGCCATGGCGCTGTTCGCCGGCGGGGTGCTGCCGCCGGAGCCGCCCTGGCCGCCCTGGCCACGCCGGTCCTGACCGCGGCGGTCGTCGCGGCGCTCGTCCCCGCGACGGTCCTGGCGCGGCGGGCGGGCCTGCCGGTCGCCGCCGCCTCGGCCGCGCTCGCCACCCCGATCCCCACCCCGATCCCCGCCGCGGCCGGGCTCGTCGTCCAGCCGCAGCGTCAGTCCGATCCGCTTGCGCGGGACGTCCACCGAAGTGACCCGGACCTTCACGATGTCGCCCGGCTTGACCACCTCGCGCGGGTCCTTGACGAAGTTCCTCGACAGCGCGGAGACGTGCACCAGGCCGTCCTGGTGGACGCCCACGTCCACGAAGGCGCCGAACGCGGCGACGTTGGTGACCACGCCCTCCAGCACCATGCCGACCTCCAGGTCGCCGATCTTGTCGACGCCCTCCTTGAAGACGGCGGTGCGGAACGCCGGGCGCGGGTCGCGGCCCGGCTTGTCCAGCTCGCCGAGGATGTCGGTGACGGTCGGGATGCCGAAGGTGTCGTCGGCGAAGTCCGCCGGGCGCAGCGCGCGCAGCCGCTCGCCGTTGCCGATCAGCTCGCGCAGCTCGCCGCCGGTCGCGGCGAGGATGCGGCGCACCACCGGGTAGGCCTCGGGGTGCACGCTGGAGGCGTCCAGCGGGTCGTCGCCGCCGGGGATGCGCAGGAAGCCCGCGCACTGCTCGAACGCCTTCGGGCCGAGCCGGGCGACGTCCTTGAGCTGCCTGCGGGTGCGGAACGGCCCGTTGGCGTCGCGGTGGGCCACGATGTTGTCGGCGAGCGTGCCGGTGATGCCGGAGACGCGGGTCAGCAGCGGCGCGGAGGCGGTGTTGACGTCCACGCCGACGGCGTTCACGCAGTCCTCGACGACGGCGTCCAGCGAGCGCGAGAGCTTCACTTCGCTCAGGTCGTGCTGGTACTGGCCGACGCCGATCGACTTGGGGTCGATCTTGACGAGCTCGGCCAGCGGGTCCTGGAGGCGCCGGGCGATGGAGACCGCGCCGCGGATGGACACGTCCAGCTCGGGCAGCTCCTGCGAGGCGAACGCGGAGGCCGAGTACACCGAGGCGCCGGCCTCGCTCACCATCGCCTTGGTGAGCCCCAGTTCGGGGTGGCGCCCCAGCAGGTCCTCGGCGAGCTTGTCGGTCTCGCGGGAGGCGGTGCCGTTGCCGATCGCGATCAGGTCCACGCCGTGCTTCTTCGCCAGCACCGCCAGGGTGGCCAGCGAGGCGTCCCACTTGTTGGCGGGCTGGTGCGGGTAGATCGTGTCGTGCGCCACGACCTTGCCGGTGGCGTCCACCACGGCGACCTTCACGCCGGTGCGGAAGCCCGGGTCCAGGCCCATGGTGGCGCGGGTGCCGGCCGGGGCGGCGAGCAGGAGGTCGCGGAGGTTCGCCGCGAACACCCGCACCGCCTCCTCCTCGGCCTCGGCGCGCAGCCGGGACCGCAGGTCGATGCCGAGCCGCACCAGGACGCGGGTGCGCCAGGCCCAGCGGACGGTGTCGCCGAGCCACTTGTCGGCCGGGCGGCCGTGGTCGGCGATGCCGAAGCGGGCGGCGATGCGCTGCTCGTAGTCGGCCGCGCCGGGCAGGTCGCCCCTGGTGTCGCCGGTCTCGTCGCCGTCCAGCGGGGACAGTTCGAGGTCGAGCACCTCCTCCTTCTCGCCGCGCAGCATCGCGAGGATGCGGTGCGAGGGGAGCCTGGTGTAGGGCTCGGCGAAGTCGAAGTAGTCGGCGAACTTGGCGCCGTCCTGCTCCTTGCCGTCCCGCACCCGGGCGACCAGCCGGCCGCGGGTCCACATCCGCTCGCGCAGCGAGCCGACCAGGTCGGCGTCCTCGCCGAAGCGCTCGACCAGGATCGCGCGGGCGCCCTCCAAGGCCGCGCTCCCGTCCGCCACGGCCTCGTTGAGGTAGCCGGCGGCCAGCGCTGCCGGGTCCTGGGAGGGGTCGGCGAGCAGGGTGTCGGCGAGCGGCTCCAGGCCGGCCTCGCGGGCGATCTGCGCCTTGGTGCGCCGCTTCGGCTTGAACGGCAGGTAGATGTCCTCCAGGCGGGCCTTGGAGTCGGCCGCGAGGACCTGCGCGCGCAGCGCGTCGTCCAGCTTGCCCTGGGCCTCGATCGACTCCAGGACGGCGGTGCGGCGCTCCTCCAGTTCGCGCAGGTAGCGCAGCCGCTCCTCCAGCGTGCGCAGCTGCGCGTCGTCGAGGGAGCCGGTGGCCTCCTTGCGGTATCGGGCGACGAACGGGACGGTCGCGCCGCCGTCGAGCAGGTCGACGGCGGCCGTCACCTGCCCGTCGCGCACGCCCAGTTCCTCGGCGATCTTCCGCTCGATCGCCCGCTGGGCCCGCCGGGACTGCTCATCGACTGGCGTGGTCACGAAGCCGGTCACCTTCTCCTTCAGTGCGTTCGCCGTACGCCCTGCATTCTGGCAGGTGCCGCGGACGGCTCCCGGCCGCACCCGGGGCGGCCGGGCGTGGCGGGTGCGCCGCCCGGCTCCAACCGGGCTTGAGCGGTGCTCCGTTGCGCGCCCCTACGGTGGCGGGCATGGACACCTCCCCTTCGCTGGAGGCGGGGCGTGCCGCGCGGCTCGACCGGCTCGCCTCCGCCAAGTACCTGCTGTTCACGACCTTCCGGCGGGACGGCACCGGCGTGCCGACGCCGGTGTGGGTCGCCCGGGACGGCGACGCGCTCGTCTTCACCACCGTCACCCGCACCGGCAAGGTCAAGCGGCTGCGCCGGCGCACCGACGTCCTGGTCGGGCCGTGCGACATCCGCGGCACCCTGCTCGGCGAGCAGGTCCCGGCCACCGCCGTGCTCGACGCCGCCCGGGCGCCCGCGTACCGGAAGCTGCTGCGCCGCAAGTACGGCCCGCTGTGCGCGGTCGCGCTGGCGGCCAACGTGGTCCGGTTCGGCCGGGGCGGCACGGTCGGGGTGCGGGTGACGCTCGGCTGAGGCCGGCCGGCGGCGGCCGGCGCACGTCAGCCGTCGAGGTGGAGCTCCCGGCTCGGCCGGCCGTCGGCGGCGAGGTCGATCGTGACGGTCCCGGTGTCGGTGTCGACCTGGATCCGGTCCGGGCCCGACCAGCGGACGGCGCGGTCGTACGGGTCGTGGGGGCCCTGGGCGAGGACCAGCCACCGGCGGGTGGTCAGCCCGGTCCCCTCGTCGACGTAGTACGCCGTGGTGGAGTCGAGCGCCCAGCCCGTCTCCTCCTGCACGATCTTCCGGTCGGTGCGGCCCGGCGCCTCCTGGGTGCCCTTCACGACCGTGGAGGTCGCGAGGAAGAGCCAGAGCACCATCGTCCCGGCCGCCAGCAGTGTGACGGCGGTGGTGAGCAGGATCCGGAGCCACATCCACCAAGGAACGTTGAGCACCGCGACGAACAGGGCCGGGATCGCCAGGGTCCAGAGCAGCAACGGCCGGTCGAACCACTGCTGCAGCACGAGGTAGCCGCCCGAGCGGCTGTTGTAGTGCCCGGTCACGCCCAGGAGCAGCAGGACGGCCAGGACGGCGAACGCGGCCCGGAACGCCCAGCGCTCGAAAGCCGTCCACTCGATGCTGCGTCTGCCCGTAGGCCGGGCGGGCCAGCCGTCCGCCTGCCCCCGTGTGGTGATCATCGCGCCAGCGTAGTGATCTGATGATCCGAATTTGTCACAGCAGTTCGATGATCCGGCTGCTGGCCGCACGGGCCGCGCTGTACGCTGCCGGGCATGTGCGCTGCCGTCAGGATGCACCCCGACGAACCGGACATCACCACAGCCCTGGTGCGGCGGCTGCTCTCCGCCCAGTTCCCGCAGTGGGCCGGCCTGCCCATCCGCCCGGTCGTCTCCGCCGGGACGGACAACGCGATGTTCCGGCTCGGCCCGGACCTCGCCGTCCGCCTCCCCCGGGTCGGCTGGGCCGCGGACGGCGTCGGCCGCGAACAGTACTGGCTGCCGCGGCTCGCCCCGCACCTGCCGCAGCCGATCCCCGCGCCGGTAGCCCTCGGCCGGCCCGCCGCCGGCTACCCGTGGGAGTGGTCGGTGGTCCGCTGGCTCGACGGCGTGAACCCGGCCGTCGGCGCCCTCGCCGCACCGCTCCGACTCGCCCGCGACCTGGCCGCGTTCATCACCGGCCTGAGATCCGCCGACCCGGCCGGCGGACCGCCCGCGGCCCGCGGGGTCCCGCTCGCCGCCCGTGACGGCGCGACCCGCGCGGCGCTCGCCCGGCTCACCGGCACGATCGACACCGCGAGCGCGACGGCCCTGTGGGACAAGGCCCTGCGCCTGCCCGACCACACCGGCCCGGCCACCTGGATGCACGGCGACCTCTCTCCCGGCAACCTCCTGCTCGCCCCCACCGGAGGGCTCGGCGCGGTCATCGACTTCGGCCTGATGGGCGTCGGCGACCCCACCGTCGACGTCATCGCCGCGTGGACCGTCCTGCCCGCCCAGGCCCGCGGCACCTTCCGCACCGCCCTCGGCGCCGACGACGCCATGTGGGCCCGCGCCCGCGCCTGGGCCCTGTCCATCGCCCTCATCGCGATCCCGTACTACCGGCACACCAACCCCACCCTGACCGCCGCCGCCCGCCACGTCGTTCGCGAGGTCCTCGCCGACCGCACCGCCTGATCCGGCCCCTCCACGCGGTAGCGGTTCTGTCGCTCCTACTGCCCGCACAGGACGCCGTTGCTATGGCGTGCTGCCGCCAACCCGCTTTACGGAAAGCGGAGTTGGCGCCTGCCTGCCGCAGGGGGGAGCGCACCGTGGCGCTGTTCAAGGACGTCATCCAGGTCAGAGTCAGCAAGCGCGTGCTGTGGGTGGACGCGGACGCCTACCCCCTGCACAACATCGCCGGCGCCCGGCGGATCGAGACCCGGCGCCAGGGGCGGAAGTCGAGTCCGTGCGCCGGATCCTGGAGTCCCAGAGCTCCTGACACTCCAGACCGGGTCAGAAACCTTCCCCGGTCAAGCTTGGCTGCTAGCCTGGTTGGCATGAGCGAGCGATGCGAGCGAACAGTCAAGAGGTGCGTGTTTCGCGAAGCGACCGCCGAGCGCAGCGAGGTGGGCGCATGAGTGGACTGCGGGAGCTGAAGAAGGAACGGACGCGGCGGGCGATCTCGGAGGCGGCGATCGCGCTGTTCCTGGAGCACGGGTTCGACCGGGTGTCGGTGGCCGACGTGGCCGCGGCGGCCGAGGTGTCGAAGCCGACGCTGTTCAGCTACTTCCCGTCCAAGGAGGACCTGGTCGTCCACCGCTTCGCCGACCACCAGGACCAGGCCGCCGACGTGGTCCGCGGCCGGGCTCCGGGCGAGACGGCGATCGGTGCGCTGCACCGGGACTTCGTGGCCGGACTGGACCGGCGCGACCCGATCACCGGGCTCAACGACCACCCCGCCGTGCTGGCGTTCAACCGGCTCGTCCGCTCGACCCCGGGCCTGGTGGCCCGCGGCGCCCAGTACCTCGCGCGGGCCGAGGAGTCCCTGGCCGAGGCCCTGCGCGAGGACTCGGACGCCACCCCGCCCCGCGTGCTCTCGGCGCGGCTCCTGGCCGCCCAGCTCACCGCGACCCGGCGCGTCCTCGCCGAGCACAACCACCACCGCATCGCCGAGGACGGCCAGAGCGCCGACGAGCTCCACTTCGAGGCCGTCGGCGACGCCGACCGCGCCTTCGAACTCCTGGAGCACGGCTGGGCCCGGGCCGCCGGCCCCGGGCGCCCGACCCGCTAGCCGCCCGCCCGCATGGCCTCCGGCAGCGGGCGGGCGTGCAGCACGTCGAGGCGGGAGACGGCCCGGGTGAGCGCCACGTAGAGGCGGTGCAGGCCACGCGGTTCGGCGTCGACGATCGCGGCGGGCTCCAGGACGATCACGTGGTCGTACTCGAGTCCCTTGGCCAGCGAGGCGGGCAGTACGGTGAGCCGGGCCGCCCCGCCGACCCCGTCCGCGGTCGCCGCCGGCAGCCCGGCCGCCGCCAGCGCCTCCGCCGTCCGTGCCACTGCGGCATCCGCCGCGATCACGGCCACCGAGCCCTCGCGACCGAGCGCCTCGCGGACGATGTCGGCCACTTCCTCTTCCACGTCCCCCACGTGACGGATCGTCACTTCTCCACCCGCCCGCAGCGAAACCGCCGGCGGCACGTCCACGCCGAGCGCACCCAGCACCCGGTTGGCGAGCTCCATCACCGCCGCCGGAACGCGGAATCCCGTCGTCAGCGGCACCACCGCCGCCCGCGGCTTGCCGAGGTGGGCCAGCTGCTCGGGCCAACTCCGCGCCGCCCCGGGCGTGGTGGACTGCGCGAGGTCGCCGAGCACGGTGAGCGAGCCGAAGCCGCTGCGCCGGGCGATCGCCCTGCACTGCATGGGCGAGAGGTCCTGCGCCTCGTCGACGACGACGTGCCCGAACCCGTCCGGCCGCTCGATCAGGCCCGCGACCTCGTCCAGCAGGAACAGGTCCTGCGCCGACCAGGCCGCGCTCCGCTCCGAACGCGGCGGGCGCCGCCACCGGATCGCCGCCTGCTCGCCCGCGTCCAGCAGGCCGGCCGCGGCCGCCGCCAACACCACGGGATCGCCGAGCAGTTCGGCCACCACGAGCTCCGGGCGGACGGCCGGCCACGCCGCGTCCAGGAACTCCTTCACCGGACGGCAGCGCCCGATCCGCGCCTCCCACGTCCCGCTGCGGACGCCCGTGCGCCGCTCGGCCCGGTCCCGCAGCGCCGCCACCACCCGGGTGCGCAGGTGCTCACGCCCGATCGCGTACGGCACGCCCTGCCCGCGCACCTCCGCGACCATCGATTCCAGCGCCTCCCCCGGGATCCGCCAGCGGTACGAGCCCTCCGTGACGACCACCGGCTCGGCGCCCGCCGCCCGGACCCTGGCGTACAGGGCGCGCTCCAGGACGGCGGCCATCCGGGCGTCCTGCTTGACGGCCGCGGCGCGCGTGTCGTCCTCGCCGCGCACCGGGTGGGTGGCGACCAGGTCCTCCGCGGTGCACTGGGCGACGTCGATCTCGCCGAGCGCGGGCAGGACTTCGGCGATGTAGCGCAGGAACGCCCGGTTGGGCCCGATCACCAGCAGGCCCGAGCGCCGGATGCGCTGCGGGTGGGTGTAGAGCAGGTACGCGGCGCGGTGCAGGCCGACGGCGGTCTTGCCGCTGCCGGGCGCACCCTGCACGCACACCGACTCGGCCAGCCCGCCGCGCACCAGTGCGTCCTGCTCGGGCTGGATGGTTGCGACGATGTCCCGCATCGGCCCGGTCCGGGGGCGCTCGATCTCCGCGGCCAGGATGCCGCCGGGGGCATCGGCGGGCGGCCCGCCGAGCCGCTCGTCCTCCAGGCCGGTCAGGTCCTCCGGCGCCCCGGGGCTCGTCGGCGCCCAGCCGAACCGGCGACGCCCGGCCAGGCCGAGCGGGTCGTGCGGGCCGGCCTGGTAGAAGACCCGGGAGACCGGGGCCCGCCAGTCGACCACCAGCGGCGGCGCGGTCGGGTCCTCGGAGATCCGGCGGCGGCCCACGTAGTAGCGCTGCCGCCGGTGCTCACCGGCCTCGGGGACGTCGCCGAAGTCCAGCCGGCCGAAGAACGCCGGGCTGTCCGGCAGGTCCGCCATCCGCCGGGCCCGGGTGCGCAGGTAGCGGCCGAGCGCTTCGGCGCTCGCGCCGTCGCCGGACACGTCCTCGCCCGCGATCACCTGGTACCCGGCGTCGTCCACCTGCCGCGCGAGCGCCTCCCGGCACCGGGCGACGTGGGCCCGCTCCCGCGCCAGCTCGCCGTCGATTCCCGCCACCATGCCGCGACCTCCCGACCGTCGTTCCCGCACACTGGACCACCAGCATAACTGAACTCGGTCAAGAATCTACTCGGGTAAGAATCATGCCCCGGTTGCACCATGGGGGAATCGCGTGTCAGTGGCATGCGACAAGGTGGGTCGCATGCGGAACGAGAACGCGCACGACGAACTGCCGGTCATGACCTGGGACCGGTTCTGGGAGCTGGTCGGCACGCTGGGCGGGCCGGCCGTCCTGGAGAGGTGCGACCACCTGGAGGAGGCGTGCGAGGGCCTTGCGCAGCGGCTCGCGCTCGGGCCGGTCGAGGAGATCACCGGCTTCGGGGAGCGGCTGGCCGAGGCGCTGTACCGCTTGGACCGCGCGGAGTTCGGACGGCTGCCGGTCCAGGACGCCGAGGCGCCGCACGACTGGCAGACCGACGACCACTTCCTCTACACCCGCGCCGCCGTGGTGACGGCCGGACGGGAGGTCTACGAAGGAGTCTTCGGCCACCCCGAGCGGTTCGCGCCGTACACCGCGCTCCAGGCGGAGGAGCTGCTGTACGTCCACGAGGAGGCGTACGAGGCGGTCACCGGCGAGGAGTGGGACTTCCTGACCCGCTACGACTACGAGTCGTGCTCCAACGCCGAGGGCTGGCCGGACCTCCGAAGCTAGCGCCGACGCGGGCGGCCGCCACCGGCCCGGCCGCCGCTGCGCGGCTTGCGCGGGGCGCCCTGCCGGGCGGCCTCCGCCGGGGCCGTGTCGGGCCAGTGGGCCGGGCGCGTCAGGCCGGTGGGGAGGCGGGTGGTCGCGTCGCCGCGGGCGGCGTTGAGCTGGGCCTGGGTGAGGAAGAGGGCCTCGGTGAGGTCGGCGCCCGCCAGGTTGGCGTCGCGCAGGTCGGCGCCGATCAGGTCGGCGAGCCGCAGGTCGGCCCCGCCCAGGTCGGCGGCGACCAGCAGCGCCCCGCGGAGGTTCGCGCCGCGCAGGTCGGCGCCGCGCAGCCGGGCGCCGAAGAGGTCGGCACCGCGGTGCTCGCGGCGGCACGGGACGGCAGCGCGGACGTGCTCGCTCGCCCGCAGCAGCAGTTCGCTGACGCGCTGCCGGTGCGCGTTCACGTCGACGGCGAGGATCTCCTGCGGAGTGCCACCGGCGAGCCGGTCGGTGGCCTCCAGGGCCTCCCGCAGCTCGGGGTGGACGGCGCGGGCGGCGTCGAAGCCGAGCGCCTCGCCGAGGTACGCCATGAGCTCGTGCAGCTGCCGCACGACCGGGAAGACGTCGAACATCTCCCGCGCGCTCGCCGGCTCCTCCCGCCAGCTGCGCCCGCCGTACGTGACCTGCGAGACGCGCTGGCCGGCGCCGAAGCAGTCGTAGACGGTGCAGCCCTGGAAGCCGGTGTCGCGCAGGCGCGCGTGGATCCCGCAGGTGAAGTCGGTCTGGAGGTTGCGGCACGGGGTGCCGGCGGCCTTGTCGACCGCGAAGTCGGCGCCCGCGGCGAACGGGAGGGCGACGCAGCAGAGCCCGAAGCAGCTGGTGCAGTCGGACCGGAGTTCGACCGGCAGCGATCCGCCGTTGCCGCCCACCTCACTGAGCTCGCTCATGCGCCCACCTCGCTGCGCTCGGCAGCCGCTTCGCGCAACACGCACCTCTCAATGGTTCGCTCGCTGCGCTCGCCCACGTGTCGTCGTCCTTCCGGCCTGGGCGCACCGAATCGTTCCGGTGCGTCGAACCCGCCAAGCCTACTGCGCCCCTGGCCTCGCCCCTCCCCCAGATGTAAGGTATGCAGCACATATTCACCTATTACCAACGGGGGTACACCGATGCGGAACCCGGACCCGGGCACCACGGAACTCGTCCGCCGCTGGATCTCCGGCTGGGTCGTCTCCCGGGGCGCCGCCGAACCCGCCGCCGAGCCGTGGGGCTGGAGCATCGACGTCGGGGCCCCGACCGGCGAGGTCGCACGGCGCGTGCTGCCGCACCCCACCGAGGACGACGTCCGCAAGATCGCCGGGGCGACGACGGCCCCGGGCACCTGGCTCAAGCTGTTCGCGGAGGACGACACCGTCCGCCCCTGGCTGGGGCCCGAGTGGCGGCTGGACGTGCCGGGCTTCCTGATGAGCCTGCCGCTCGGCGGCGCGGGGCGCCCCGCGCCGCCGGCCGGCTACACCGTCACCACGTGGATCCGCGGCGGCGTCGTCCGCACGCTGGTCCGCACCTCGACCGGCCACCTCGCCGCCCGGGGGCAGGCGGGCCTGGCGGGCCCGGTCGCCGTGCCGGACCAGATCGTCACGTCCCCCGACCACCGCCGCCGGGGCCTCGGCAGCATCGTGATGGGCACGCTCCAGCACGCCGCCCGCGAGGCCGGTGCCGAACAGGCCGTCCTGGTCGGCACCACCGACGGCCGCGCGCTGTACTCGGCGCTCGGCTGGACGGTCCACTCCCCGATGGCGAGCCTCGTCCTGGAGCCGGAGGCACGGGAGGGCGGCGCTCAGCGGTAGGGCGGCAGTAGGGCAGCGGTCAGCGGTAGGGCAGCAGCTCCGGCCGCTTCGGCGGGCGGCCGTCGCCGGAGGAGCGGCCGGTGAGGCGGCGGCCGATCCACGGGCCGAGGTGGGAGCCGATCCAGCGGGCGTCGGCGCCGAGCTTCTCGGCACGGCCGCGCGGGGCGGCGGGCGGCAGCGGGGCGCGCCAGTCGAAGCCGGCGGGGCGGCCGAGCGCCTCCAGGACGGCGGCGGCCACCCGGCGGTGCCCCTCGGGCGAGAGGTGCAGGCGGTCCTCGGCCCAGAGCCGGCGGTCGTCGAAGCAGGGTGCGGAGAAGAGGTCGACCACGGCGATGCCGTCGTCCTGGCCGAGCTCGTGCACGAAGGCCTTCATCCGCAGGATCGCGGGCAGCAGCCGGGCGCCGCCGGCCATCCTGCGGCTGGGGTCGGTGCTGGTGAACATGACGACGGTGGCGGGGGGGGGGCGCCCCGCGCCGCGGCGCCGCCGCCGCCCCCCCCCCGCCCCCCCCCCCAGCAGGACCCCCGCGGCCCGCCCCCCGGGGGGGCGCGCCCC
>NZ_JBHWGD010000075.1:10044-27660 GCF_042733235.1 Kitasatospora sp. NPDC059722 | reverse complement strand
CACCCCCTGTAGCGGGGGCCGCCGGCGGGCCCCGCCCCCCCGCCGGGGGGGGGGGGGGGGGGGGGGGGCGCGCGCGCGGGGGCCCCCGCGGCCCCGCCGGCGGGGGCCCCCGCGGCCGAGCAGCCGCTCGACCTCGGCGATGTCGCAGCCGGGGCGCAGCACGTCGTTGAGGCCGCCGGCGAGGGTGACGAGGTCGGCGCCCATCCCGGCCGCGACGGCGAGCTGTTCGTCGTGGATCTGGCCGATGAGCTTGCCGCGGACGGCGAGGTTGGCGTAGCGGAAGGCGTCGGCGCCGGGCGCTTCGGCCAGTTCGTCCGCGAGCGCGGCGGCGACCCGGTCGGCCCAGCCGCGGTAGTGGCCGTCGGGCATGAGGTCGTCGCACATGCCTTCGGTGAAGGAGTCCCCGACGGCGACGTAACTGCGGTACGTGGTGGGCACGGGCGCTCTCCGCTCTCCTCCGACTGCTCCGTGGTCCGACGATCGTACGCATGGACCGGAGCGGCGCCGTCCGCCACCCCCCGTCAGCCGGCGCCGTCCGCCGCCCCCCGTCAGCCGGTGGCGGCCGCGACCACGTCGACGGCCTCCGGCGCCCCCGTGACCCAGTGCTCCCGCACCGCGTCCGTCGGCCGCTGCTCGCCGAGGGCCGGCAGGCCCCACTCGCCCAACGCCTCGATGACGCGGCGCAGTTCGCGGCCGCGCCCGGTGAGCTCGTAGACCGTGGCGCTGGCGGGCGGTTCGAGCCGGCGGCGCAGCACGAGGCCCTCGCCCTCCAGCTGCTTGAGCCGGGCGGCGAGGATGTCGGTGGAGACGCCGGGCAGGTCGGCGTGCAGGTCGGTGTAGCGACGCGGGCCGCGGAGGAGTTCACGGACGATCAGGAGACTCCAGCGCTCCCCCACCGCGTCCAGGGCGCGGGCGACGGCGCAGTACTGGTCGTAGCTTCGGCGTGACATGTGGATCAGCATAGCCAAAAGGTTGGACTTTCCAAGTGCTTACTTGGTAGAACAAAGCTGCAGAGCGCGAACGGGGTGTGACCGTAACGGTCGGGAGGCCGCAGTGGAGTTTCGGCAGTCCAGCAAGCTGAATGACGTGTGCTACGAGATCCGCGGCCCGGTGGTCGACCAGGCCAACGCGCTGGAGGAGGCCGGGCACAGCGTCCTGCGGCTGAACACCGGCAACCCGGCGCCGTTCGGCTTCGAGGCGCCCGAGGAGATCATCCAGGACATCATCCGCAACCTCCCGAAGGCGCACGGGTACAGCGACTCGCGCGGCATCCTGCCCGCCCGCCGCGCGGTGGTGCAGTACTACCAGCAGCGCGGGGTGCAGGGCGTCGACGTCAACGACGTCTACCTCGGCAACGGCGTCTCCGAGCTGATCCAGATGGCCGTCACGGCGCTCGTCGACGACGGCGACGAGGTGCTCGTCCCGATGCCGGACTACCCGCTGTGGACGGCCGTGGTGCGGCTGGCCGGCGGCAAGGCCGTCCACTACCTGTGCGACGAGGGGGCCGACTGGTACCCGAGCCTGGAGGACATCGCCGCCAAGATCACCGCCCGCACCAAGGCGATCGTGGTCATCAACCCCAACAACCCGACCGGCGCGGTGTACCCGAAGGAGCTCCTGGAGGGCATCCTCGACCTCGCCCGGCGCCACCAGCTGATGGTCCTGGCCGACGAGATCTACGACAAGATCCTCTACGACGACACCGAGCACCACTGCCTGGCCGCGCTCGCCGACGACGTCCTCACCCTGACGTTCAACGGCCTGTCCAAGGCCTACCGGGTGGCCGGCTTCCGCAGCGGCTGGCTGGTCGTCTCCGGGCCCAAGCAGCACGCCACGGACTACCTGGAGGGCCTGACGATGCTCTGCGGCATGCGGCTGTGCCCCAACGTGCCGGCGCAGTTCGCCGTCCAGGCCGCGCTCGGCGGCCACCAGTCCATCAACGACCTCGTGCTGCCCGGCGGCCGGCTCACCGAGCAGCGGGACGTCGCGTTCAAGGCGCTCAACGAGATCCCGGGCGTCAGCTGCGTCAAGCCCAAGGGCGCGCTGTACGCGTTCGCCCGGCTGGACCCGGCGGTGCACAAGATCGTCGATGACGAGCAGTTCGTGCTGGACCTGCTGCTCCGCGAGAAGATCCACGTCGTCCAGGGCACCGGCTTCAACTGGCCCCGCCCGGACCACTTCCGCTTCGTCACCCTCCCCCGGGCCGACGACCTGGAGACGGCGATCAACCGCATCGGGCGCTTCCTGGCGACGTACCGGCAGGTCTGAGCACACACCCCGGCACGTCGGAACGCACACCCCGGCACGTCGGAACGCATACCCTGGCACGTCATGACCGTCCTGCGCTCCGTCGCCCTGTTCGCCCTCGCCGCGCTCGCCGAGATCGGCGGCTGCTGGCTCGTGTGGCAGAGCGTCCGGGAGCAACGGCCGTGGTGGCTGGCCGGCGTGGGCGTCGTGGCGCTCGGCGCGTACGGGTTCGTCGCCGCGCTCCAGCCGGACGGCACCTTCGGCCGCGTCCTGGCCGCGTACGGCGGGGTGTTCGTGGCCGGCTCCCTGCTGTGGGGCGTGGCCGTGGACGGCTTCCGGCCGACCCGCTACGACGTGATCGGCGCTCTGGTCTGCCTCGCCGGGGTCGGCGTGATCATGTACGGGCCCCGGCGCTGACGCACCGGTGCCCCGGCGTCGGTCCTCGACACCGGGGCACCGTCACGACCGCTCGGGACTACCAGCCCCAGCCGCCGCCCTCGCCGTCGTCGTCGCGGCCGGAGTCCCAGCCCTCGCCGACCTTGCGCAGGATCGTGTAGTTGTCGATCTGCGTGCCGTTCTCGGCCAGCGCGGTGACCTTCATGACCGACTTCTGGCCCAGCTGGGCCGGGGTCACGTCGACCTTGATGAAGGAGTAGCCGGTGTAGCGCACCCGCGACCACTGGATGGTCTCGGGGGTCTTCACCCGCCCCTTGCTCCAGTAGTAGCTCTGGACCTCGTCCTGGTGGTTCTCGTGGCCCTCGTAGGTGTCCGGGGTCGCGAAGTTGTACAGGCTGCGCCCGGCGGCACCGGCGGTCACGTAGACCACGCCGTCCTTCTCGGGCTCGATGGTGGCGCCGCTCGGCACCTGCTTGGAGACCTTGTTGCCCAGGATGGCGTCGGTGCGCTCGTAGATGTGGTTGTGGCCGTTGATGACCAGGTCCACCCGGTACTTCTCGAACAGCGGCACCCAGGCCTCGCGGACGCCGCCCTCGGAGGCGTGCGCGACCGTGGTGGAGAAGGCGCAGTGGTGGAAGAAGACCACGATGAAGTCGACGGTCTCGTCGCCGCGCAGGTCCTTGAGCGTGCGCTCCAGCCACCGGGTCTGCTTGCCCGCGGAGAGGCCGAGGTTGGCCGGGATCTCGTAGGAGACGTCGTTGGCGTCCAGGGAGATGACGCCGACGTTCTTGTAGCGGAAGGTGTAGACGCCGGGGACGTTGCGCGGGTCCGGCCCGTTGTCCGGCAGGAAGAAGCGGGTGTTCTCGCCGCCGTAGCCGTTGGGCGAGTACCAGGCCTCGATGTCGTGGTTGCCGTAGGCGACCATCCACGGGATGTCGGCGGCGACCGTCTCGGTCTGGACCAGGAAGGCGTCCCAGGTCTTCGCGTTGTAGACGGCCTTGTCCGGGTCGGTGCCGGAGCCGGCCGGGTCGGCGTAGCAGATGTCGCCGGCGTGCAGGTGGAAGGCCGGCTTCTGGGCCTTGATGATGTTGTCGTTGCCCGCCGCGTGCGCGCTGACGCCCTGGTCGCCGAACGCGGTGAAGGTGAACGGCTCGTACACCCTGCCCCAGCGGTGGTCGCGGGAGGGCGCGGTGCGGAAGGTGTGCAGCGTGGAGATCTGCTGCTGCGAGGCCGGGTCGAAGCCCTGGTGGCCGACGCCGTAGTAGTACGTGGTGTCCGGCTCCAGGTCCTCCAGCGCCACGTGCAGGTAGTACTGGTCCACCGGCTGGCCGGTCGGGGTCAGCGCCGGGGTGTGCAGGGCACGGACCTCGGCCTCGACCTTGTGGCCGAGGTCCCACGGGTGCTTGCCGAAGCGCAGGAAAGGCTTCTTGACCGGCACCGGCACCTGCCACGAGATGCGGAACTGGGTGTCCGGCTCGGCGCCGAACTGGAGGTGACGGCCGGTCGGCGCGACCACCGCACCGTCGATCCCGTCCGCCGTGCCGCCCGTCAGCAGCTGCGGGGTGGCCGGCGCCGCGAAGGCGGTGCCGCTGCCCAGGGCACCGCCCACCGCGACCGCACCGACCGTGACGGCACCGGCGCGGAGCATCCGGCGACGGGAGAAGCGGGCCCGCAGGTACTCGTGCTGCTCGGCCATGCTCATGCGGTCGGCGAGCTTGGCCGGTACGCCCATGTGAGGGATATCCATGCGCGGGACTCTTCCAGCGGCGCGTGGCCCGTGCACGGACGCGCGGTGAACGGACAGGTGCGCGAACACCACCCGGACGCCAATACCCGGTCAAGTCCAGGCAAAGATCATGTCCACGACCATTCCGACACCGGATCATGGCCTCCCCGTGGTGGCGGACATGACCGGCCGTCGGACGTCGGGCCTCAGCCGGACGGCTCGTCCCAGCTCGTGGTGGCGCGGTTGCCCGTGCCGTCGCAGGTGCGGCAGATCTCGTCGCGGTAGGCGTGCTTGGCGCCGGTCGCGTCCACCCGGTAGCGGACGTACACCCCGGTGCCGTCGCACAGGAAGCAGTTGCCGCCCCCGCCGCCGACCTCCGTCGTCCCGGTGCCCTGGCAGGTGCGGCAGTTGAGGCCGGCGGTGCGGCCGGTGCCCGCGCAGATGCGGCAGACCGTGGTCATCGTCTTCCTCCCTGGGCGGATCCGCTCGGAGCCACCGGTCATGCTAGTCGGGCCAGTTGACCCCGCGTGAGACTTGTGTACGCATGACCGGGGCGACCCCGTCACGACGGGGGCCTCACTCCGGCAGGCCCTCGCGGATCCGGCGCGAGACCGCGACCTCCTGCAGGTCGAGCAGGCCCGGCGGATCGGCCAGGCCGGGGCCGCCCGCGTGCACCCACGCGGCGATCTCGTCGATCATGTCGTCGGCCAGCACCCAGCCCAGCCAGACCGGCCGGCCCCCGGCCGCCCGCCCCTCGCCGGACGGGCCCACCACGACCACGTTCGAATGCGTGCACGCGTCCAGGCACTTGACCGCCCGCACCCGGCCCGCCGACCCGACCGCCGTCCGCAGCCGCTCGTACTGCCCGGCGTGGTCCACACCCGGGTGCTTCTGCTCGGTGCCGCAGCAGCACCCGCGGCAGACCGTGACGGTCACCGGGGAGGCGGCGGCACGCGGGCGGTCGCGGTCTCGGCGGCTCATGGGTTCGGCTTCTCCTCTGGTCGGCGGCCCGTTCGGCCTCCGCAGCGTACCCGCACGGTTCCGGCCCACCGGCGGGTGCCGTCCGCCCGCGGGCGGTCCGTAGGATGCCCCCATGGGACATGCGACCGCCGACAGCGCCGTACCGCGGATGCGCCTGGACGCGTCCAACGCGGCCAAGGTGGCCACCACCCTCCAGGCCCTGGCCACCCCGTCCCGCCTGCTGATCCTCGGCCGGCTACGGGAGGGCCCGATGGCCGCCACCGAACTCGCCGAGGCCGTCGGCCTGGAACAGTCCGCGTGCTCGCACCAGCTGCGGCTGCTGCGCAACCTCGGCCTGGTCGTCGGCGAGCGCCGCGGCCGCTCGGTCGTCTACTCGCTGCACGACGACCACGTGGCCGCGCTGCTCGACCAGGCCGTCTACCACGTCGACCACCTGCGCCTGGGCCTGGCCGACCGGTGAACGGGAAGCGGCTGCGGAGGATCGCGCTCCGGGCGGCGGGACTGGTCGCGGTGGGCCTCGGCTTCGCCGTGCTCCTCACCGGCTACGCGACGAAGACCCTGGACGACGACCTGCTGCTCACCGACCGGGTCCGGGCCGAAGACGTGCAGCGCGGCGAGATCCACTACCTCGGCACCCCGCCGGCCACGGACCACGCCTTCCTCGAACGGGTCATGGCCCTCGCCGGCGACCGGATCACCTGCCGGGCCGGGCGGTTCACGCTCAACGGGAAGCCGGTGGACGGCTCGTGCCCGCGCGACGTCGACGTCACCGTCCTGCCGGGCCAGGCCTTCGTCGAGGACCGGCAGGGCACGGCGACGGTGGACCTGGCGCAGCTCGGCGAGCGGGTGGTCTGGCACACCGGCACCGATGTCGAAACGCCTCCCCTGCCGGGCAAGTTGACCGGCGCGATCGTCCTGCTCGTCCTCGGCCCGCTCCTGTTCTTCGCCGACGGGATCGCCGCCCTCGTCGCCGCCGCCGCCTCCGGCCGAGCCGGGAAGGCTCCGATCGGCGCGAACTGACGAATCGTCAGGCCGTCGCCTCCGCCGCCGCGCGGCCTGCGGCGCGGCCCGAGAACAGGCAGCCCCCGAGGAACGTCCCCTCCAGCGAGCGGTAGCCGTGCACGCCTCCGCCGCCGAAGCCCGCCGCCTCGCCCGCCGCGTACAGGCCCGGGAGCACCTCGCCGTCCGGCCGCAGGACGCGTGAGGCGAGGTCGGTCTCCAGGCCCCCGAGGGACTTGCGCGTCAGGACGGTGAGGCGCACGGCGATCAGCGGGGCCGCGGACGGGTCGAGGATGCGGTGCGGGGCGGCGGTGCGCACCAGGCGGTCGCCGAGGTAGCGGCGGGCGCCGTGGATCGCGGTGACCTGGAGGTCCTTGGCGAAGGGGTTGGCCAGCTGCCGGTCGCGGTCCTCGACGGTGCGGCGCAGCTCGTCCGGGTCGATCAGCGGCCGGCGGGTCCTGGCGTTCATGCCGCGGGCGAGGTCGGGGAGGTTGCCCGCGACGACGAAGTCGGGCCCGTGCCGCAGGTGGCCCTTGACCGGGCCGGGGGCGCCGGGCAGCGCGCGGCCGAGCACGCCGCGCACCGACCGCCCGGTCAGGTCCGGGTTCTGCTCGGAGCCGGAGAGGGTGAACTCCTTCTCGATGATGCGCTGGTTGAGCACGAACCAGGTGTGCTCGTGCCCGGTGGCCATGATGTGTTCGAGCGTCCCGAGGGTGTCGAAGCCGGGGAACAGCGGCACGGGCAGCCGGCGGCCGGTCGCGTCGAGCCAGAGCGAGGACGGGCCGGGCAGGATCCGGATGCCGTGCCGGGCCCAGACCGGGTCCCAGTTCTCGATGCCCTCGGTGTAGTGCCACATCCGGTCGCCGTTGATCAGGTTCCCGCCGACCGCGCCGGCGATGCCGAGCATCAGGCCGTCGACGTGCGCGGGCACGCCGGAGAGCAGCCGCGCGGGCGGGGTGCCGAGCCGGGCGGGCCAGGCCCTGCGGACGAGTTCGTGGTTGCCGCCGATGCCGCCGGAGGTCACGATCACGGCCCGGGCGCGCAGTTCGAACCGTCCGGCGACGTCCCGTGAGCTGGCCTCGCCGCGGGCGGCCGCGCTGGGCTCCAGCACCTCCCCGGTGACGGTGTCGGTGACGCCCGCGGTGGCCGCGAGCCCGGTGACGCGGTGGCGGAACCGGAGATCGACGAGCCCGCGGGCGGCCGCGGCGCGCACCCGGCGGACGAAGGGTTCGAGCAGCCCCGGCCCGGTGCCCCAGGTGATGTGGAAGCGGGGCACCGAGTTGCCCGGCCCGTCGGCGAGGAAGCCGCCGCGCTCGGCCCAGCCCACCACGGGGAAGAACCGCACGCCCATCCCGTGCAGCCAGGCCCGCTTCTCGCCGGCCGCGAAGTCGACGTAGGCCTCGGCCCAGCGGCGCGGCCAGGCGTCCTCGGGCCGGTCGAAGCCCGCGGTGCCGCGCCAGTCCTGGAGGGCGAGGGCGTGCGAGTCGCGGATCCGCATCCGGCGCTGCTCGGGGGAGTCGACGAGGAAGAGGCCGCCGAAGGACCAGTGCGCCTGGCCGCCGAAGGAGGCCGCGGGCTCCTGGTCGAGCAGGATCACCTTCCGTCCGGCGTCGGCGAGTTCGGCGGTGGCGGTGAGACCGGCGAGTCCCGCTCCGATGACGATGACGTCGGCGTCCAGGGCCATTGCGCAGTCCTCCGTCGCGGGGGTGCGGACGGCGCGGGGGGACGGGCGCCGTCGCTGTGCGCCCGATACTGCGGCCTGCGGTGACGTCCGGTCAACCGGCGGCGGCCGCAGGTGACAAGCAGTGGCACCAATTCCGCTCCGGGGCGTTTCGGAAATACCTTCGATACACACCGGAGCGTAATTCGAAATAACCTGCGGCCCCATCTGACGCATTTTCGAGAAATTCCCCGCCGAGGATGGACGGGCACGAAACCTGGCAGTAACTTACCTGTGAGTAGCTGTGGCGCCCGGCTGGCACGACCCCCACCTCGTCGTTTCTCTCCCCCAGGAGGAACCGTGTTCCGCCCTGCCCGGAATCAGCCCCACCGCTCGCGCGTCCGCCGCGCCCGCAATTCCGCGCTCGCCGCCGTCGCCCTCGGCGCCGCGCTCGCGCTCACCACGACGACCGCCCAGGCGGCCACCCCCGCCCCGAAGCACTACGTGGCGCTCGGCGACTCCTACGCCGCCGGCGCGGGCGTGCCCGGCCAGTCCGCCGGCCTGTGCCTGCGCTCCGACCACAACTACGGCCACCTCGTCGCCGCCGCCCTCCACGCGGGCGCCTACACCGACGTCACCTGCGCCGCAGCCAAGGTCAAGAACGTCACCGAGTCCCAGTACGACCTGTTCCTGAAGGTCAACGACCCGCAGCTGGACGCCGTGACCCCGGACGCCGACCTCATCACCCTCGGCATCGGCGGCAACGACCTCGGCACCAGCGACATCGGCATCGGCGACGTCATCGCCACCTGCATCGCCGGCGCCGTCGTCAACCCGCTCGGCACGCCCTGCCAGGACGTCTACAACCACGGCCACTGGGACTGGAGCAGCTGGAGCTGGCAGTACGGCGAGGACGATCTCGCCGACCGCATCGACGCGGCGCAGCCCCGGCTCGCCGCCGCGATCGCCACGATCCGCGCCAAGGCCCCCAAGGCCAAGCTCCTGCTGGTCGGATACCCGTCCGTGCTGCCCGCCGACGGCTCGTCCTGCGTGCTGCGCCAGCCCATCGCGCCGCGCGACATCCCGTACCTGTACCGGACGCTGAGCAGCCTCAACGCCATGCTCAAGGCCACCGCCGCGAGCAGCGGCGCGGTCTACGTCGACACGCGGACGCCGACCGCCGGGCACGACGCCTGCTCGGACGACCGCTGGGTCGAGGGCGCGCTGCCCGGCTCGCCCGCCGTGCCGTTCCACCCGAACGCGACGGGCGAGAAGGTGATGGCCGACGCGGTGCTGGCCGCGCTGCGCTGACCCCGGAACGCCGAAGGGGCGGCGGACCGCACTCCGGTCCGCCGCCCCTTCGTACCGCTCCGGGGACTACTCCGCCTCGCTGCCGGCCGAGACCAGGCCCGCCGACCACTTCTCCTCGACCTTGCCGAACTTCCAGAACAGGATCGCCCCGGCCCAGGTGACCACGAACAGGCCGACGATCGCGTAGCCGACGAAGTTGAGGTCCAGGGAGCCGATCCAGCCGATCGGGCCGCTGGTGATGTCCAGCTTCTCGCCGAGCAGGCCGATCAGCTCGATCAGGCCGATCACCAGCGCGACCAGGACCGACAGGCCGGTGACGGTCAGGTTGTAGTAGATCTTGCGGACCGGGCGGGAGAACGCCCACTCGTAGGCGAAGTTCATGAACGAACCGTCGATCGTGTCCAGCAGGCTCATCCCGGCCGCGAACAGGATCGGCAGCGTCAGCAGCGCGTACCAGGGCAGCGAGAAGGCCGCCGCGCCGCCCGCCAGCACCAGCAGCGAGACCTCGGTCGCGGTGTCGAAGCCGAGCCCGAACAGCAGGCCCACCGGGTACATGTGCCAGGGCTTGGTGACCGCCCGGGTGACCTTGCCGAGGATGCGGTTCATCAGCCCGCGCTTCTCCAGCTGGCGCTCCAGCTCCTCCTCGTCGTACTCGCCGACGCGCATCTTGCGGAAGACCTTGAGGATGCCGTTGAAGGCGCCCAGGTTGATCAGGCCGAGCAGCAGCAGGAACGTCCCCGAGACGGTGGTGCCGATCAGGCCCGTCATCCGGTGCAGCGTCGAGTCGTCCGCCTCGACCTGGTCCGCGAGCGAGCGGATGCCGAAGGCCAGCAGGGCGCAGAGGCCGAAGACGATCGAGGAGTGGCCGAGCGAGAACCAGAAGCCGACCGACAGCGGCCGCTTCCCCTGGCCCATCAGCTTGCGGGTGGTGTTGTCGATCGCCGCGATGTGGTCCGCGTCGAAGGCGTGCCGCATGCCGAGGGTGTAGGCGGTGAGGCCCATGCCGGCCCCGAAGACCTGGCCGCCGACGTCGTAGTGCTCGGGCGCGACGAGCGCCAGCAGCGTGAACCAGCCGATCACGTGCAGCGCGAGGATGAAGCCGCCCATGCCGGCCAGGCGGATCCACTCCTCGCGGGTGAGCCGGTGCCACCATCTGACGGACGGGGCACCTGCGGCGGGGCTGGCCATTGCTGTGGTCCTTTCGGGGGAGCGGAGTGCGGGGACATCCTTCCCTCGACCGGGAGGCAGTTGCAAGCCGTTCGCAAATACTGAAGCACTGCGGACACAAACACGCGCTGGCGAGCCCCGAACACGCCGGGTGAAGGCGGTGCAAATCCGGGCCTTCACCACCGCGCCCGATTCATCAGGAAATCGGCCGACTCCTCCCCTAGGGTCGGAATGCCGGCACGCACACCCCCGTCGGCGTTCACCGGCCCGGGACCCGATGGGAGCGGCAATGCCGTCGTACCCCTTCCACACCACCCGCGAGGACGTCCGCATCCCCCTGCCCGACGGCACCGAGCTGTCCGCCCGGGTGTGGCGGCCGGTCAGCGACGAACCCGTCCCCGCCCTCCTGGAGTACTCCGCCGGACGGCTCACCGACTGGTCCGCCGCCGACGACGCCCGCCGCCACCCCTGGTACGCCGGCCACGGCTACGCCGCCGTCCGGGTCGACACCCGCGGTCACGGCAACTCCGGCGGCCTGCCCGTCACCCCCGGCGACGACCGGGAGCTCGCCGACGGCACCGCCGTGATCGCCTGGCTCGCCGCCCGCCCCTGGTGCAGCGGCCGGGTCGGGCTGCTCGGCGTCGGCGCGGCCGGTACCACGGCCCTGCAACTCGCCGCGCGCTCCCCCGAGACCGTCCGCGCCGTCGTCACCGCCTGCCCCGAGGGCGGCCACCGGCTCGGCGGCGCCGTCCTCGCCGCCGACCTCCACACCCGGCTCACCGCCCTGGTCGCCTCCGCCGCCCGGCCGCCGGACCCCCGCCACGTCGGCGACGCCTGGCGCCCGCAGTGGCTGGCCCGGCTCGAATCCCTGGAACCGCCGGCCGAACGCTGGCTCGCCGCCGGGGAGACGTCCGTCCCGGTCTCCGTCCCCGCACTCGCGATCGCCGGGTGGGGCGACCCGTCCTGCTCGTTCGTCCTGCGCCTGCTCGCCACCTCGCCCGAGGCCCGCGCCCTGGTCGGCCCCTGGCCGCACGGCCTGCCCGAGGACACCCTCCCCGAGACCCTCCGCTGGTGGGACCACTGGCTGCGCGACATCGACACCGGCGTCCGCAGGGAACCGGCCCTGCGCAGCCTGCTCGGCACCCGGTGGGTCGGCGACGAGGCCTGGCCCTCCCCCGACGTCCGCGAGATCCACTACGGCCTCGACGGCCAGCTGCAGACCGCCGGCACCACCTCCGACGACCGCTACGTCCACGTCCGCTCGCCCCAGCACACCGGCCTCAACGCGGGCGCCTACGTCCCGCTCGGCCGGCCCGCCGACCGGGCGCCGGACCAGCGCGAGGAGGACGGGCGCTCGGTCTGCTTCGACTCCCGGCCGCAGCCCGAGCCCGTCGAGGTCCTCGGCATCCCGTCCGTCCGGCTGCGGCTGCGCGAGGACGGGCGGCCGGCCCTGATCGTCGCGCGGCTGTGCGCGGTCCGGCCGGACGGGACGTCGGAACTGATCACCCGGGGCGTACTGGTGACGTCGGGCACGGCCGACGTCACCGTCGAACTGGCCGCCTGCGCGTTCTCCCTCCCGGCCGGGCACCGGCTGCGGCTCGCGCTCTCGTCCGTGTACTGGCCGTGGGTGTGGCCCGCCCCCGATGGCTCCGGGTACGCCGTCGACCCGTCGCACAGCACCCTCACCCTGCCCGTCCGCCACCTCGCCGCCGACGTGGGCGCGACAGCCGTCGTCCTGGAGTCCCCGGTGCTGCCCGACCCGCTCGCCGTCCACCTCACCGAGCCGCTCACCGCCCGCCCCGAACGCGTCACCGTCCACGACCTCGGCCGCCACGAGTGGCGCACCGAACTCTCCCCCGCCGCCGACGGCACCCGCACCCAGCCCGACGGCCTCGTCCGCGACGAGCACACCGTGACCGCCTACCGCGTCCTCACCGACGCCCCCCTCAGCGCCCAGGCCCGCACCGACCACACCACCCGCCTGGAACGCCCCGACCTCGGCTGGGACGTCACCCTCCAGACCCGCGCCCAACTCCGGTGCGACGCCACCCACTTCATCAGCATCGTCCAGCTCCGCGCCCTGGAGGCCGGCTCGGTCGTCTTCACGAGGGAATGGCAGCACCGCGTACCGCGGGACACCCCTCAAAGTTAGCCTTATATATTTGCATGAAATTCGCCTCTGTCTTTATATTTGGCCCCATGAAGACCCTCGGCCTGATCGGCGGCATGAGCTGGGAATCCACCGCCGAGTACTACCGCCTCCTCAACGAACTCGCCCGGGAGCGGCTCGGCGGACTGCACTCCGCCCGACTCGTGCTCTACTCGGTCGACTTCGCCACCGTCGAACGCCTCCAGACCGAAGGCCGCTGGACCGAGGCCGGCGAACTCCTCGCCGACGCCGCACGCTCCCTGGAGGCGGCCGGGGCCGACCTGCTGCTGATCTGCACCAACACCATGCACAAGGTCGCCGACCAGGTCTCCTCCGCCGTCACCATCCCCCTCCTCCACCTCGCCGACGCCACCGCGGCCGCCGTCCGCACCGCCGGCCTGCGCCGGGTCGGGCTGCTGGGCACGGCGTTCACGATGGAACAGGACTTCTACCGCGGCCGGCTCGCATCGAGCGGCGGCCTGGACGTCCTCGTCCCGGACCCGGAGGGCCGCGCACTCGTGCACCGGGTCATCTACGAGGAGCTGTGCGTCGGCGTCGTCCGCGAGGAGTCGCGCGCCGCGTACCGCCGGGTGATCGCCGAGCTGGTCGCCGCTGGCGCCGAGGGCATCATCCTCGGCTGCACCGAGATCGAACTCCTCGTCCACGCCGAGGACAGCCCCGTCCCCGTCTTCCCCACCGCCCGCCTCCACGCCGAGGCGGCCATCGCGGCGGCGCTCGCCTGAACCACTCGTCTGGCCGTCGACCGTGAGGCGCACTCCGCGTTCACCGGCGCCGGTCGCCGCTGGGGAGTTCCACTTCGGGCTGCTCTGAACCCATGGGAGCGCCCGGCAGGCCGGGCCTGCCGGGGCTCTCTCCCCCCACCTCTGAGATGAGCCAAACTCCCCTTTCCTACACGGAAGTTGAGCGAAGCTTGAGCTTCGCGTCCGCAACCCAGCGCAGGACGCCGTGCGACTCCGTCTCGGTCGCCAGGCGCTCCGCCTCGGCCAGGGTCGCGACGGCATCGTCCTCCCGGCCCTCCTGGGCGGCTATGTACGCCAGGCCCACCAGGTTCGCCGCCACGCCCGCACGGAAGTTCAGCTTCCTCCGCAGCGCGGTGGACTCCTCCAAACATGCGCGGGCTTCCGCCAACCGGCCGGCCATGTGGGCCAGGATGCCGAGGTGGCGCAGGGCGTAGGACCGGATGAGGTCGTCGTCGGCTTGCTCCGCCAGCTCAAGTGCCCGCTCGAAGAACGGGCGCGCGGCCTCGGCGTCCCCGCGCACCAACTGCTGGTACGTGCCGATCCAGAACTGGGCGTCGGCACGGCCCCTCATGTCCCCCAGCGCCTCGTAGAGCTCGTCCGCCCGCGAGAAGAGCGTCAACTCCCCTTCCTCCGCCACCCCTTCCGCGAGGAACCGGGCATGGAGGTTCCGGCCGCGGGCCATCGCGAGGTCCGCCTCCACCGCGTCGAGGCAGCGGTCGGCGGCGGGGATGGCGTCGGCGTCGGCGCCGAATACGGCACGATCGTAGAGCCGCGCGGCTTGGTCCAAGCGTTCGTCCGAGATCATGAATCGATCGTCCCAGACGAGGGCCGCTCCGGTACCTCGACGATGAGAAGCGTCCCGCGACTGCCCGGGCGCACCGCATGGACCGCACCGGCCGGCACCCGGTACAGCTCGCCCTCCGCAACGGTGAACTCAGCATCGCCCACCAGCAGTTCCAGCCGCCCCTCCACGACGACCAGCGCCTCCGCCGTCGCGTGGACCTCGGGCGGCAGCGGGCGGCCGTCCATCCGCAGGACCTTCACCACCGCCGTCCCGACCGCGGCGAGGAGCGCCGACTCCCAGGCCCCGGGCAGGGACGAAGCGGTGTGGACAAGGTTCACGGCATGCCTCCCGGCGGCACGCCCGGCCGTGGCGGCAGGCGTCCGCGTCGTTCGCGTTCGGTGGATGCCCCGGACGCTACGCGACCTGCGCGGACAATTGGTCGACCGTTCGGTAAAACCTGCGAGTAGGCTCCCGGCATGACGGACGAGGTCGGCGCGCGGGCGCTCTACGAGGCACTGCTGGACTACGAGGGCGCGCACCGGTACGAGGAGATCGTCACCCCCTGGCTCGACCGGGCCCTGCACGCCGGCTACCGCGAGGAACTCGCCACCACGGCCCGGCACCAGCCCTGGTGGGAGGATCCGGACGGACGCGAACTCAACTGGGAGCTCTACGCGTTGAGTCGCGTGAGCGACTACCTCCTGCTGGACGACACCCGGACGTGGCAGGAGTACCTCGGCTTCTTCGCCTCGCTCGGCATGACCCCGATCGTCGACGACGGCGCCTTCGACCCCTTCCACCACGAGATCGCCGAGGTCGACCAGGCCGACGACCGGGACGCGCCCGTCGAGGTGCTCGGCCTGCGCTGGCCCGGACTGATGCTCGGCGAGCTGCTGTTCAGCCGCGCCGGCGCACGGGTCCGGGCCGGCGCCGCGCACGCGGAGCGCGGGGTCGCCGACGCCTGGCCGATCTACTGGACCTTCCGCCGGCGCCACCGCCCGACCGTCGACCTCTCGCAGGGCTGGGGCAGCAACTCCCAGTGGCGCACCGAGCTGCGCCTCGACTACCGGACGGCCGACGGCGACCACCTCAACGTCGCCGAGTGCGTGCCGATCGACGGCCACCCGGACCTGCCCGCCGACCACCCGGAGAACCTCGACGAGGACGACCGCCTGCTCACCCCCGCCGAGCGCCGCGAACTGCTGCGCCACCGCACCTTCCTGCGCGCCCCGGCGGCCGCCGACGCCCTGGCGAGGTCCGAGCAGTGGAAGCGGGACTTCTTCCCGTTCGTGTGGCGGCTCCCGGCCGGCGACAGCTGAGGCCCGGACCGAGTCCGGTCACCGACCTCGCGGACCACCGGAACGCCGTCGAGCCCAGGACGGCCGGCCGGGAACCTGAACACGACGCACCAGCGGGCCGGAGCCCCGGAGCCCCGCAAGCGGTTACCGCACCGCCAGGTCCTGGTTCCCGACCACCTTGAGCAGCCGCAGCGCCTCGTGCGAGGGCGTGCCGGGCGCCGCCGTGTACAGGATGATCCACTGGTCGCGCTTCGGGTCGTGCAGCGCCTCGCAGTCGAGGTCGAGCGGGCCCACGACCGGGTGCAGGATCCGCTTGTGGTTCGAGCGGCTGGCGGAGACGTCCTGCCGCGCCCACAGCTCCCGGAACTCGGCGCTGGCCGACAGCAGGCGGTCGACCAGGCCGCGCACGCCCGCGTCGGTGGGGTAGCGGGCCGTCGCCGCCCGCAGGTCGGCGACCGCGCCGCGGCTGAACTGCTCGACGCCCGCCGGGTCGTGGCGGGAGCGGCTCTCCGGATCGGTGAAGAAGCGCCAGATCAGGTTGCGCTCGGCGGGCGGCAGGGCGGAGTAGTCGCCGAGCAGGGCGGCGGCCATGGCGTTCCAGGCGAGCAGGTCGCGGACCGCGCTGCACACCACCGCCGGGGTGTCGTCGAGCCGGTCGAGCAGGTGCAGGACGCCCGCCCTGACCTCCCGGTCGAGGCCCGGCGGCGGGCCGGGCTGCTCACCGACGAGGTGGTGGAGGTGGGCGCGCTCGTCGTCGGACAGGCGCAGGGCCCGGCCGATCGCCCCGAGCATCTGGCGGGACGGCCGCGGGCCGCGGCCCTGTTCGAGGCGGATGTAGTACTCCACCGACATGCCCGCGAGCTGGGCGACCTCCTGGCGGCGCAGGCCCGGGGTGCGGCGGCGCCCGCCGGCCGGCAGGCCGACGTCCGACGGCTGCACGCGCGCCCGCCAGCGGCGCAGGAAGGCGGCGAGCTCCGCCCGGTCGACGTGTTCCACGCCTCCAGTGTGGCCCGTCCGCTCGCCCGGCGACCATGGCACCGGCGATACCACCCTCGGCAGTGCCCTCCCGGCGCCGCCCGCGGCGGGCCAGGCTCGATGCCATGACCGAGCGCATCATCCTCATCACCGGCGCCAACAAGGGTGTCGGATTCGCCGCCGCCCGCGAACTGGGCCGGGCCGGCCACACCGTGCTGATCGGTGCCCGTGACCACGGGCGCGGCACCGCGGCCGCCGCCCGACTCACCGCCGAGGGGCTCGACGCCCACTTCGTGCGGCTCGACGTGACCGACGAGGCGTCGATCGGCGCCGCCGTCGAGCAGGTCGAGGCCGAGCACGGCCGGCTCGACACCCTCGTCAACAACGCCGGCATCACCCGGGACCGGCAGCACACGCCCGACCGGCTGCCCGTCGCCGCGATGCGGGAGGTGTACGAGACGAACGTGTTCGGCGTCGTCGCCGTCACCAACGCGCTGCTCCCGCTGCTGCGGAAGTCGTCCGCCGGCTGCGTGTGCAACGTCTCCAGCGGCCTCGCCAGCACGTCGTTCCTCGCCGACCCGGACTCCCCGGTGTGGGAGCACGCGACCCTGCTCGCGTACAACACGTCCAAGGCCGCGCTCAACGCCGTCACGCTCGTCTACGCCCGCGCCCTGCGGGAGGCCGGGGTGAAGTTCAGCTCCGTCGAACCCGGTTTCTGCGCGACGGACCTGAACGACCACACCGGCTCGCTCACCGCCGAGGAGGGCGGCCGACGGATCGCCGCGCAGGTGACGGCGGCGGCCGACGGCCCGACCGGCCGCTTCCTGAGCGAGTACGGCACCACCCTGCCCTGGTAGTCGCCTGACCCGAAAGACCCGCCCTAGGGTCGGATCAGCTCGGGCAGCTTCCGCATGTCGTCGAAGACGACCGTGTCCGGCCCGGCCAGGCGCTCCGCCGGGGTGAGACCGCCCGCGTAGCCGAGGGCGCGCATCCCGGCCGCCCGGGCGGCCTGGACGCCGGGCAGGCTGTCCTCGACGACGACGCACGCGGCCGGGTCGACGCCCATCGAGCGGGCGGCGTGCAGGAAGAGGTCGGGCGCGGGGGTGCCCCCCCCCCACCCCGGGGGCCGGTGGTTACGCCCGGCGAAGAGCTCGGAGACGCC
>NZ_JBHWGD010000075.1:0-10034 GCF_042733235.1 Kitasatospora sp. NPDC059722 | reverse complement strand
CCCCGCCCGCGGGCGCGCCCACCCCCCCGCCCCCCGCCGGCCCCGAGCCCGCCCTCAGGCGGGGCCGGGCGAAGGCTGTCGGGGCGGCGGCGCGCCCCCCCCCCCCCCACCTCGGTGGCGCTGTGGATCCGCCCGGCGAAGTGCTCGTACAGGCCGGTGCGGCCGAGGGTGTGGCGCATCTTGTCGTGCGAGCCGCTGGACGCGACGCAGGTCGGCAGGGTGAGCTCGGCGATCCCGGCGAGCGCCTCGCGGATCCCGGCCACCGGTTCCAACTCGGCCTCCACGGCCTCGGCGTGGAGCTCGACGAAACGCGCGCGCCAGCGGTCGGCGGTCGCCGTGCCGAGCCGCTCGGCGACCACCGCGTGGTTGGCGGCCTCGGAGCGGCCGATGAAGTGCTCGACCACGTCGGGCAGGGTCAGCGGCCAGCCCAGCTCCGCGCCGAGGCGCATCTGGACGCGGGCGGCGATGACCTCGCTGTCCACGAGGACACCGTCGCAGTCGAATATCACCAACTCAATCGGCTTGATCATCCGCTCAGCTTAGGCCGGAGCAGGATGCGGCGCCGGTCGAGGTCCAATTCCTCCAGGACGACGGCGATTTCGGAGCCCTCCTCGACCCAGGACGGGACGTCCTCGGCGGGCAGCAGGCCGCCCAGTTCCAGGCCGGCGTCGTTGCGCAGGTCGACGAGCGCCCCCGGCACGAGGAGCTTGCGGACCACTCCGGTGAACATCCGCCCGACCGGCTCGGTGTCGGCGAAGAGCTGCCACGGGTCCGGCAGGAGGCCCTTCACCGACAAGTTGACCTGCTCCCAGGAGAATTCGACGTTCAACACGAGCGCCTCGATCTCCCGGCCCACCGGCGCGACGTCCTCCACCGAGTCGAAGCGGCTCCAGGACATGTCGGGGACGCGCAGGAATCCGGCGTACCGCCCGACACCGTCGCCGAGGTTCACGTGCACACCGATGTCGTCCAGGCCCGTCGACACCACCCCGCGCACCCGGTCGCCGGCCCACAGCGTCCCGAGGTAGGTCCGCAGCCGCTCGGCGCGGGTCGGCTGGAGGCGCCACCGAGTGCGCAACACGCCATCCAGGTCCGTGAGTTCGGCGGACAGCAGCGGGTGGCGATCGGCCGCGTCGACGGGGATCAGCGCGGCCCGGCCCTTGCGCACGGACGTGTGCCGCTCGGCGACACACGCCGGGAAGGAGTCGCCGAGCTGCGGTTCCTCGACGAGCAGCGCGACCGGCCCGCGCCGCTCGATCGCGGCCAGGACGGCGTCGGTGTCGGGCGAGAGGGCCGGCCAGACGGCGAGCCGGGCGCGGGGCGTCAGCTTCGCCCGCACGGTCGCGACCTCCTCGACGGAGGAGATCTCGTACCACCGGCGGCCGTTGCGGACGTACTGCTCCTCAAGCAGCACCGCGCCGCGGGCCTCGGCCAGCGCGCCGACCTCCGCCCAGAACGCGTCGTCGGCCGGGCGCGCGTCGGCTACATCGTCCAACTCCCGCACGTACGGCGACTGTTGGACCTCGTCGACGTCAAGTCCCAGCGCCCGAACCCGTTCCACGGCGGCACCCGGGAAGGCCCCGCCGACGTACAACTCGCCCTCGTCGTCGACGTGGACGAAGAACCCGTCGTCGCCGTCGAGGCGGCACCACACGCCGTGCCGCAGCACCATCGCGCGCACCAGCGCCAGTCCGGTGGCCAACGGCACCTCGGCGCCGTCGTGGTAGCCCCGCTGTCGGTAGTCGAAGAGGCCGTGCAGCCCGTCACCGTTGATGCCCACGCGGCGCTGGGAGAACGAGAAGAACCCGGTCAGCGCCGGGTTGTCGAGCGTCAGCCGGGTCACCCCGGCGTCGAGCGCGAGGCCGGCGACGGCGGCCGTGCAGGCCTGCGCGTGGCTCTCGCGGGAGTGGTGGTCGTGGGGGCCTTTCAGGCGGAGGACGGGAGGCATGCCGCGCAGTCTAGCCAGCCGGGCCGGCCGGACCGCGCGGCAGGAGCCACCGCCGGTCAGCGGTCCGTCAGCTCGTCTGGATGGAGGTGTCGTCGATCACGAAGCTCGTCTGCAGCGAGGCGTCCTCGGTGCCGGTGAACTTCAGCGTGACGCTCTTGCCCGCGTACGCCGACAGGTCGAAGGTCCGCTGCTGGTAGCCGGCCGCCGCGTCCACGTTGCTGTACGTCTTCAGCGTGGTCCCGTTGACCGACACCGCCAGCTTGTCGTACGCCGTCGTACCCGTCTCCGCGGTGTCGATGTGCAGCCAGAAGCTCAGCGTCGCCTTGCAGCCCGCCGGGATCGTCACCGTCTGCGACAGCGTGTCCGTGTGCGCCGAGCCGTAGCCGTCCAGCCACGCCTTCCAGCTGCCCCCGTGCGCCGCCTGCGACGCACTGTTGTCGATCACACCGCTCGACGCCGTCCACGGCGCCGCCGAACCCGTCTCGAAGCCCGCGTTGCCCAGCAACTGCGCCGGCGTGCAGGAGCCACCCGCGCCCAGGACCGACCAGTTGAAGCTCGTGGTCGCGGTCGCCCCGGTCGCGTCGGTGACCGTGACCGTCACGGGGAACTGCCCGATCGTGTTCACCGCGCCGGAGATCAGGCCGGTCGAGGAGTCGACCGACAGGCCGGTGGGCAGGCCCGTGGCGGAGTACGACAGCGGCGCGGTGCCGCCGGAGGCCTGGAGCTGGAGACTCACCGAGCCGTTGACGGTGGTCGACTGGTCACCGGGGCTGCTCACCGACACGGAGCTGCCGCCGCCCGGCTTGGTGAGCAGGCAGCCGGCGACGTTCAGGTCGATGGCCCGGCCCGCGCCGAGGCAGGTGGTGAACCAGTAGGTCTCCTCGCCGTAGCCCTGACCCTTGGTGGCGGTGGTGCTGCCGTCGGCGGCGACCTCGCACGGGTTGTTGAGGGTGCACATCTGGCCGTCGTCGTTGCCGGTGTTGTTGATGCCGACGATCCGCCCGCTCGCGGAGTCGATGATGGGCGAGCCCGACGTGCCGTGGGTGGTGTTGCAGCCGGAGTTGTAGCGCAGCGAGTCGTGCCAGGTCCACTGGTCCTCGCGCAGGGTGGACACGAACCCGTTGACGGAGCAGTTCCAGACCTGCTTCCAGTACGACGAGGGTATGTACATCGCCGCGCCGTTGACCGGGTGGCCGTCGTTGACGGTCAGCGCGGTGACGCCGTAGCGGCTCTTGATCGCGCCGTAGGTGTCGGTGAGTTCGTAGAGCGTGACGTCGGTGCCGGTCATCGTCGCGTACAGGACCTTGTCGGCCTGGACGGTGCCGAGGCTGTTCCCGGCGCCGTCGAGCAGGGTGCCGCTGCGACTGGCGGGGACGTTCTGGATGACCTGGCCGGCGCTCGGCATGGTGGGCAGGCAGTGGCCGTTGGTGAGCATGAGCGCCCGGTCGCCGTCGACGGAGGCGGGGTAGCGGACCAGCGAGGCCGAGCAGTCGTCGAGCGCGATGGTCGCCGTGAGGTCGGCCGCCTGGACGGCCTGTGCGGGGGCTGCGGCGAGTGTCAGCCCGCCGGCGATGACCGCGCTCGCGCCGGCGACGGCGACAAGTCTCTTGAACATGGCTCTCCTTGTGGGGGATCGCGGGGTGCCCGACTGGTCGCCGAGGCCCGCGCCGCACGAAAGTGCCATGGCCACTTCAAGGGGTCAACAGTCCTGACCGAAAAAGGCCGGGGAACGCCGTCGAACGTCAAGGACGCTACGGTTGCGGGAAGTTGTTCTGGTCCACGTCCTCGGTCTTGGCGTTGCCGCCGACCACCGGCTTGAGGGTGACCGACCACGACGTGGCGGTGCGCCCGGTCTCGAAGGCCAGCGTGTCCTGGAACTTGGTGAACCGGCAGCTCCGGGTGAACGCCTTCGCGTCGTTGTCCCAGTCCACGCCGCCCGAGAAGTAGACCTCGTACGTCCCGTCCCGGACGCCCTCGATGCTCGCGTTCGAGCCCTTGGCCACGTACACCGAGTTGACCGCCTTGCCGTCCAGGGCGAGCGTGACGACGGCGTCCGACGAGCCGCCGTTGTCGACCTTGAACACGCCCTCGCCGTTCAGCCGCCCCTTGCGGACCAGCGTGCCGTTGTCCAGCGTGCGGTTCTGCGCCGCCGGGAGCTGCGGGACGGCGAAGGTGGTCGGGTAGCCGGCCGTCGCCATCTTCGCGAGGGAGGCGGTGACGGCCTTCAGGCTCGCCGCCTGGCCCACCTCCGCGAGGCCGGCGCCGAGCCCGCACACGGTCTTGTGCTTGATGTCGCCCTGGATCTTCGCCATCTCGGTGCCGAGCTGGGTGAGGGCGGAGGCGAGGTCGCTCTGCGTGATCCCGACCTCGGGCGGCTGGTCGGCCGTGCGCAGCGTGAGGCTCGCGGCCTTGGCGCTGGTGGCGATCCCGGCGAGGTCGGTGTCGAGGTCGGCGAGGGTCGTGGCCGAGGTCACCTTGCCGAGCGCGGTGGTGACCGGGTCGACGGCTCCGGTGAGCACGGGCCCGTACGCGGGCCGGGTGGGCGTCGGCCGGGGCGTGGCGGTCGGCGCCGGCGGCGCGGCGGAACCACCGGACGGCTTCGGATCCGCGGCCGACTGCCCTCCCCCGCTGGAACAGGCCGCCAGCAGCAGCACCGATCCGACGGCCAGACCGGCCTTGGTGATGGACCTCATGAACCCCGCCCCCACGTGTCGTCCCCCGCACGCGCCGCGCACACTACGTGCACGTATCCCGCGGGACATCGTCCCGGAGCGTGCGCAGCAAGGTCAACAGGGCGCACAAGGAGCGTACGGGCGCGCACGAGGGGCGCGCGGGGAGCCTGCGGCGGTCAACTACCATCGGGCCCGTGCTCAGTCTCACCGGCCTCCCCCTCCAGATCGTCGCGTCCGTGATCGCGATCGCCGTCTTCGCCGCCACCATGTGGCTGTGGCCGAGATTCGGCGGACGGACCTGGAAGTCCTGGCTCGGCCGGATCGGCGCCTTCCTCGCGACCCAGGTCTCGGTGCTGATCGCCATGGGCCTGGTCGCCAACAGCTACTTCGGCTTCTACAGCTCGTGGACCGACCTGCTCGGCACCAGCGGCAAGAACGGCACCGTGGTCGACCACACGCCCAACGCCTCCGGCGTGGCCGTGACCGGCGAGCAGAAGTTCTACTCGGCCCAGGGCTCGGACCCCGAGCGCTCCGGCCTGATCCAGAAGGTCGACGTCAAAGGAGCGGGCAGCGGCCTGACCAGCGAGGCCTACGTCTACCTGCCGCCGCAGTACTTCCAGCCGGACTACGCCAAGCAGCGCTTCCCGATGGCCCTGGTGCTCACCGGCTACCCGGGCACCCCGGAGAAGCTGATCTCGCTCATGCAGTACCCGGCGTCCACCCTCGACGCGATCACCCAGAAGAAGCTGCCGCCGACCATCCTCGTGATGACCAGGCCCACGCTCGTCGGCAACCGGGACACCGAGTGCGTCGACGTGCCGAACGGCCCCCAGGTGGAGACCTTCTTCACCACCGACCTGCCCAAGGCCCTCGCCACCACCTACCGGATCGGCACCGCCCCGGACAACCGAGCCGTGATCGGCAACTCCACCGGCGGCTACTGCGCGCTCAAGTTCGCCCTGCGCAAGCCCGACTCCTACCCCGCGGCGATCGCGCTCTCCGGCTACTACAGCGCGGCCCACGACGAGACCACCGGCGACCTGTTCGGCGGCAGCGACAAGCTGAAGCAGGAGAACGACCTCCTGTGGCGGCTGAAGAACCAGCCGCCCGCCCCGGTCTCGCTGCTGCTGACGACCGCCAACGACGAGAACAACTACGGCGAGACCCAGGCCATGGTCGGCGCCTTCAAGGCCCCGACCAAGATGTCCACGATCACCCTGGACACCGCCGGCCACAACTTCCACACCTGGACCCGCGAGATCCCCCCGGCCCTGGAGTGGCTCGGCAAGCACCTGGTCATGCCCCAGCCCGCCTGAGCGTGCTGCGAGCCGTCCCGTCGGGCCGCCGAGAACGGCCGAACCGGGCGTGAAACCCTAGATCACACCCGGCTCACAGTCCCGTCTCACGCTTCTCTCAGGCGCGCCACGCACGGTATGGCGCATGACCACGACCAGCTACACCCAGCCGGCCGGTGAACCGTGGCCCGAGGCCGCGGACTTCCCGCCGCCGGAGGTGCCCCAGCCGGCCCCCGCACCGGTCCCGGCACCGCTCTTCCCCGAGCAGTCCCTGCCGCCGGCCGGACCCAAGGGCCCGGCCTCCTGGTCGGGCCGACTGCGTACGCTCCCCGCCCGCGCCTGGCGCGGCCGCGCCGACGACCCCCGCTGGGTGCGCCCGGCCCTGCTCGGCCTGATGGCCGCCACCGCCGTCCTCTACCTGTGGGACCTCAGCGCCTCCGGCTGGGCCAACGCCTTCTACTCCGCGGCCGTCCAGGCGGGCAGCCAGAGCTGGAAGGCGTTCTTCTTCGGCTCCTCCGACGCCTCGAACTTCATCACGGTCGACAAGCCCCCGGCATCGCTGTGGCCGATGGCGCTGTCCGCGCGGATCTTCGGCCTCTCGTCGTGGTCGCTCCTCGCCCCGCAGGCGCTCATGGGCGCCGCCACCGTCGGCGTCCTGTACGCGGCGGTGCGCCGCCGCTTCTCCCCGCTCGGCGGCCTGCTCGCCGGCGCCGCGTTCGCCCTCACCCCGGTGGCGGCGCTGATGTTCCGCTTCAACAACCCGGACGCGCTGCTCGTCCTGCTGCTCACCGTCGGCGCGTACGGGCTTATCCGCGCGATCGAGACGGCGAGCACCCGGTGGCTGCTGTTCACCGGCGCCGTGTTCGGCTTCGCGTTCCTCACCAAGACCCTGGCGGCGTTCCTGATCCTGCCCGCCTTCGCGGTGATCTACCTCGTCGTGGCGCCCACCGGCCTGTGGCGGCGGGTGCGCCAGACGCTGCTCGCGGGCGTCGCGCTGGCCGTCGCCGGCGGCTGGTGGGTCGCGGTCGTCGAACTGCTGCCCGCCTCCGCCCGCCCGTACGTCGGCGGCTCGCAGGACAACAGCTTCCTGTCGCTCACCTTCGGCTACAACGGCCTCGGCCGGGTCGACGGCAACGAGCGCGGCAGCGTGGGCGGCGGCGGCCGCCTCCCGGCCGGGCTCGACCTGCCGGCCGGCGCCGCGCAGGGGATGAAGAACCGCGGCTGGGGCCAGACCGGCATCACCCGCCTGTTCGGCAGCGACATCGGCGGCCAGATCGCCTGGCTCCTGCCGGCCGCGCTGATCCTGCTGCTGGTCGCGCTCTGGGCGACCCGCCGCTACGCCCGCACCGACACCGCCCGCGCGGCGTTCCTGGTCTGGGGCGGGTGGCTGGTCTCCACCGCGCTGATCTTCAGCTTCATGTCCGGGATCTTCCACCAGTACTACACCGTGGCGCTCGCCCCGGCCGTCGCCGCACTGGTCGGCATGGGCGTGGACGGGCTGTGGCGGGCGCGCCACCGCCTGCCGTACGCGCTGGTCCTCGCGGGCACCCTCGCGACGACGGCGGTGTGGGCGTTCGTCCTGCTCGGCCGCAGCTCGGGCTTCCTGCCGTGGCTGCGCTGGGCGGTCCTGGCCGCCGGGCTCGCGGCGGCGGCCGCGCTGGTGGCCGGGCAGTTCGCGGGGCGGACCTCCGGGCGGACCGGGGCGCGGATCGCCTCGGTGGCCGGCCTCGTGGGCCTCGCGGCGGCGCTCGGCGGCCCGGCGGCGTACGCGGTGGACACCGTCGGCACGGCGCACAACGGCTCGATCATCACGGCCGGGCCGTCCGTCAAGGGCGCGTTCGGGCCGGGCTCGTTCGGCAAGGGCGGCCGGGGCGGCAAGGGCGCCACGGGCAACGGCCGGGGCTTCGGCGGCCAGTTCCCCGGCGGGCAGGGCTTCCCCGGCGGCCAGGGCGGTCAGGGCGGTCAGGGCGGCTTCCCCGGCGGCCGGGCCCCGCACGGCCAGAACGGCGGCGGCTTCCCGGGCGGCTTCGGCGGCGGCCAGGGCGGCTTCCCCGGTGCCGGCAACGGCTCCGGCAGCGGCAGCGCCGACGGCGGTCGCCACGAGCGCGGCAACGGCACCGGCACCGGCACCCCGGGCATGCCCGGCGCGGCGGACCCCGAGGGCGCGGGCGGCTTCGGCGGCCCCGGCGGCACGGGCGGCGGCATGGGCGGCCTGCTCGGCGGCACCAAGGTCGGCGACGAGGCCGCGGCCCTCCTCAAGCAGGACGCCGACCACTACACCTGGGCCGCCGCGACCACCGGCTCCCAGAACGCCGCGAGCTACCAGCTCGCCACCGGCAAGCCGGTGATGGCCCTCGGCGGCTTCAACGGCACCGACCCGTCGCTGAGCCTGGCCGACTTCCAGAAGTACGTCCAGGAGGGCAGGATCCACTGGTTCATCGGCGGCGGCTCGCACCGCGGCTTCGGCGGCGGCGGTGCCGGCGACGACAGCGGGCAGCAGAACGAGAGCGCCCAGATCGAGGCGTGGGTGACCGGCCACTTCACCGCGAAGACGGTCGGCGGCGCCACGTTCTACGACCTCACGGCGGCCCCGTCCTCCTGAGCCGGACGAACCCCGAGGGGGGGGGGGGGCGGCCCCCCCTCGGCCGGCCTGGCGCAGCGCCTGTCGGGCCTGGGCGAGGCCGAGCGCCGGGCGGCCGTCCTGGAGCTGGTGCGCGATCGGATCGCCGTGGTCCTGGGCCACGAGGGCGGCTCGGTCGTCGACCCGTCCCGGGCGTTCCAGGACCTCGGCTTCGACTCGCTGACGGCGGTCGAGCTGCGCAACCAGCTCAAGTCGGTGACCGGTCTCCAGCTGCCGGCCACGGTGGTGTTCGACTACCCGACGGCGAGCGCGCTGGCCGGCTTCGTCCTGGAAGGCCTGTTCGGTGCCGAGGAGGCCGAGGAACTCCCGTCGGCGCTCCCGGTGTCGTCGGACGACCCGGTCGTCATCGTCGGCATGGCCTGCCGTTACCCGGGCGGCGTCGAGTCGCCGGAGGACCTGTGGCGGCTGGTGGCCGACGGCGTCGACGCGGTCTCCGACTTCCCGGCGAACCGGGGCTGGGACCTCGACTCGCTCTACAGCGAGGACCGGTCCGTCCCGGGCACGTCGTACACCCGGCGCGGCGCGTTCCTGCACGACGCGGGGGAGTTCGACCACGAGTTCTTCGGGATGAGCCCGCGCGAGGCGCTGGCGACGGACGCGCAGCAGCGTCTGCTGCTGGAGACCTCGTGGGAGGCGTTCGAGCGGGCGGGCATCGACCCGGTGTCGCTGCGCGGCAGCCGGACGGGCGTCTTCGCGGGCGTCATGTACACCGACTACCGCTCGCTCCTGGACGGCGAGGAGTTCGAGGGCTTCCGGGGCAACGGCAGCGCCCCCAGCGTCGCCTCCGGCCGGGTGTCCTACACCTTCGGCTTCGAGGGCCCGGCGGTGACGGTGGACACGGCGTGCTCGTCGTCGCTGGTGGCGATGCACCTGGCGGCGCAGGCGCTGCGCGGCGGCGAGTGCTCGCTGGCGCTGGCCGGTGGCGTCACCGTGATGTCGACGCCGGGGACGTTCGTGGAGTTCTCGCGACAGGGCGGCCTGTCGGCGGACGGCCGGTGCCGTTCGTTCGCGGACGCGGCGAACGGAGTGGGCTGGGGCGAGGGCGTCGGCATGGTGGTGCTGGAGCGCCTGTCGGACGCCCGCCGGAACGGGCACCGCGTGCTCGCGGTGCTGCGGGGGAGCGCCGTCAACCAGGACGGTGCGTCGAACGGTCTGACGGCGCCGAACGGTCCGTCGCAGCAGCGGGTGATCCGGCAGGCGCTGGCGAGCGCCGGGCTGTCGACCGCCGACGTCGACGCTGTCGAGGCGCACGGGACCGGGACGACGCTCGGTGACCCGATCGAGGCCCAGGCGCTCCTCGCCACCTACGGGCAGGACCGCGAACTGCCGCTGCTGCTGGGCTCGATCAAGTCGAACATCGGGCACGCGCAGGCGGCCGCCGGTGTGGCCGGCGTGATCAAGATGGTGCTGGCGATGCAGAACGGCGTGCTGCCGCGCACGCTGCACGTGGACGCGCCTTCGTCGCACGTGGACTGGAC
>NZ_JBHWGD010000074.1:22287-38948 GCF_042733235.1 Kitasatospora sp. NPDC059722 | reverse complement strand
GTCACCGAGGCCGTCAACGCGCAGCTGGCCGCCTGGGTCGCCGCCGACGCCGCCGTCCGCATCGAGGTGCCGGGCCCCGAGCTCACCGCCCGCCGCCAGTGGCACTGCGAGCTGCCCGAGGGCGGCGCGCAGATCTCCTGCGGCGGCACCCACCTGCACCACCTGGGCGAGCTGGCCGAGCTCCGCACCGAGCTGCGGCTGTCCGAGGACGGCACCGAGCTCGTCGCCGTCACCCGCCCGAAGCGGGCCTGAGGACCGGGCGCGCCGCACCGGCTGGGCCTGAGGACCAGGCCCCGGAACGCCACGGGCGGCGCCCCCCCGGCCGGCGGCGGGGGCGCGAGGCCGCCTGGACCCGCGCCCGGGCCGGCCGGTGAGCCGCCGCGAGGGGCGGAAGAAGGAGAGCGCCGCGGCGCGCTGCACGGTGACGGTCTGCCGGGGCTGCTGCTGCGGCACACCGAAGGTCCCCGGTGTGGACCACGCCGCCCAACTCGTCCGACTGCGCACCGCGTTGGACGGCGTGGCGACCGTCCGCCCGACCACCTGCCTGGACGCGTGCGAGCAGGCCGACGTGATGGTCGTCCAGCCCTCCGCCGAGGGCCGCCGCGCGGGCGGCCGCCCGGTCTGGCTCGCCCTCGTCAACGACGCGGACGCCGTCGCCGACATCGCCACATGGGTCGCCGACGGCGGCCCGGGCCTCGCGGACCCGCCGGGCGTTCTCGACCTCTACGAGTTCCAGCCCTCCCGGCGGATCCGGGAGGCGCTCGACTGAGGCCGTCCGGCGCCGCTCGACTGAGGCCGTCCGGTGCGGAATTGGGGGCGCTCACGCCCCCGGAACCCGGTACCATCGGCGGGCCTGATGTCGGATCGGAAGCGCCGGGGGACGGGGACCGATGGCCGGAACGATCACTCTGTGGGTCTTCGGACTGCTCTGCTTCGTCGTGGCCTTCGCGCGCGAGGCCGCGAGCGGCGCCGGGATCAGCCTGCCCGGACCCAAGACGACCGGGGCGCGGTTCGGCGTGGTCGCGGTCGGGGTGCTGGCGCTGGTCCTCGGGACGGCGGTGCGGCCCAAGGGCGACGATCCGAAGCAACTGCCCACGCCGACCGGCGCCGTGGCGTCATCGGTCTCCACGCCTTCCGCAACACCGGCGCCCGCCACCTCCGTCGCCGCGCCGCCGTCCCCGTCGGCCACCGGACCCGTCCAGGTCTGGAGCGGCCAGGTCGCCGTCCCCATGGAAGGCGGCATCGACTTCGACCTGACCCCGCCGTCCCGCGCCGCCGGCTTCGCGCACGGCATCTACGCCGGCGGCTTCACGCCGACGACCGCCAACCTGCACGACGAGATCCAGATGGACCACGACCAGTTCGGCATCTGGTCCGGCCAGTCGGCCCCGACCGGCGCCCAGTGCCGGGACTGGGCGATGACGCACCCCGGCCAGGACGCCCACGTGAGCATCGGCTCGCTCGTCTGCCTCCGGACCCCGGGCGGGCGCACGGCCCTGATCAGGATCGACTCGATCGCCCCGGCCGACTACCTGCTGAACGCGACGGTCACCCTCTGGAAGGACTGACCGGGGAACCACCGACCGGCACCCGGGCGTCGGTTCATTCCATGATCGGATGGAAGACACGCGGACGGCACGCCTCCCCGGGGCGGACGAGCGGATTACGGCGCTCCTCGGCGCTGATGGCCGCCGGCACGGTGGTCTCGCGTGCCACCGGCCTGATCCGCCAGGTGCTCCAGGCCCACGCCCTGGGCGTCGGCCTGCTCGCCACCACGTACAACCTGGCCAACACCGTCCCCACCAGCCTGTACTTCCTGCTGATCGGCGGCGCGCTCAACTCCGTGCTCGTCCCGCAGCTCGTCCGGGCCCGCGCCGAACACCTCGACGGCGGCACCGCGTTCGAGCAGCGCCTCGTCACGCTCGTGCTGTGCCTCCTCGCCGCCGGGACGGCCCTCGCGGTCTGGGCCGCGCCGGACGTCATCGCCCTCTACCAGAGCGACACCCCCGACACGCACGCCGCGTTCGAGCTCACCGTCGTGTTCGCCCGCTACCTGCTGCCGCAGATCTTCTTCTACGGCGTCTTCAGCATCTTCGGCCAGGTCCTCAACGCCCGGGACCGCTTCGGCGCGATGATGTGGACCCCGGTCCTCAACAACGTCGTCCTCATCGCCATGTTCGGCCTGTACATCGGCCTGCTGAACGCCCCCGACCAGGTCTCCGGCATCACCCCCGACCAGGTCGCCCTGCTCGGCACCGGCACCACCGTCGCGCTCGCCCTCCAGGCGCTCTCCCTCGTCCCGTACGCCCTCGCCGCTGGCTACCGTCCGCGCCCGCGCTTCGACTGGCGCGGCACCGGCCTGCGCAGGAGCGTGAGCGCCGCCCGCTGGACCCTGCTGTTCGTCCTCGCCAACCTCGTCGCGAGCACGCTCGTCACCCGCTTCGCCTCCGCCGCCGACACCGCCCTCCCGAAGGACGGCGTCGGGTACACCGCCTACACCTACGCACAGCAGATCTGGACGATGCCGCAGTCGATCGTCACCGTCACCCTCGTCACCGCCCTGCTGCCGCGCATGAGCCGCGCGGTCGTCGAGCACCGCATCGGCGACCTCCGCGCCGACCTCTCCCGCTCGCTGCGGATCAGCGGCGTCGTCATCGTCCCGGCCGCGTTCGCCTTCCTCGCCTTCGGCCCGCAGATCGCGCAGCTCCTCTTCGCCCACGGCGCCACCGACCCCACCACGGCCGTGCCGCTCGGCCACATGCTCCAGGCCTTCGGGCTCGGCCTCGTCCCGTTCTCCGCGCAGTACCTCCTCCTGCGCGGCTTCTACGCCTTCGACGACACCCGCACCCCGTTCCGCCTCGCCCTGTGGATCGGCGCCACCAACGTCGCCCTCGCCGCCGCCTGCCACCTGCTGCTCCCGGCCCGCTGGGCCGTCACGGGAATGGCCGGCGCGTACGCGCTCTCGTACGGTGTCGGCCTGCTCCTGACGGCGGTCCGCCTGCGCCGCCGTACGGAGGGCCTGCTGGACGGCCGCCGGATCTGCCGCACCTACGGCAAACTGACCGCGGCGGCGGCCCTCGCGGGCGCGGCCGGCTGGCTCGTCGGCCTCGGCTGCACGGACGGTGCCGTGGCGGCCCTCCGCGCCCCGGTCCTGTCGCTGGCGGCGGGCGGCCTCACGATGGCGCTCCTCTTCCTCCTCCTCGCCCGGCTGCTCCGCATCACTGAACTGCGCGCCCTGCCCGGCCTGCGCTGACCGGCTCCCGGAGGCCGTTGTCAGGGCCGCTGCTTATGGTGGGCCGAGCCGTACACGAACCAGGGAGGGCGAGAAGAGTGATCGTCGAGAGGATGCGCGTCCACCGGGAGATGCTCACCGAGCGGCAGCTGTCGCAGTGGCCGTGGACGGTCCCGTGCGTGCGGGGCCTGCTCGGCGGCGGCATCGCCTTCCCGGCGCCCGTGACCTTCCTGGTCGGCGAGAACGGCTCGGGCAAGTCCACCCTGGTCGAGGCCCTCGCCGAGGCCTACGGCGTGGACAACTACGGCGGGCGGGCCGGTGCCCGCTACGCCGGCCCTAGGGAGCGCGGAGAACTCGGCGAGTACCTGCGCCTCGACTACACCGAGCGCGGCCGGGCGATGGCCTCCGGCCCGCGCTCGCGGCGCAACGGGTTCTTCCTGCGGGCCGAGACGGCGCTGCAGATGATGGAGGAGAAGCAGGGGCGAGGCCGCTACTGGAACGAACGCACCGACCTGATGAGCCACGGCGAGGGCTTCCTCACCGTCTTCGAGTCGATGTTCCGCGAGCCGGGCCTCTACATCCTGGACGAGCCGGAGGCGGCGCTCTCCTTCACGTCCAGCCTGCAACTCGTCGGCCTGCTGCACGAACTCGGCCGCACCGGGGCCCAGGTCGTGTGCGCCACCCACTCGCCGATCCTCGCCGCCACCCCCGGCTCCGCCGTCCTGGAGGTCGGCGACCACGGCATCCGGCCCACCCGCTGGCGGGACCTCGCGATCGTCGACCACTGGCGCCGCTACCTGGAACGCCCCGAGGCGTACCTGCGCCACCTAACCGGCCCGGCGCAGCCGCCGTCCTGACCGGCCGCCTACGGTGGCCGTATGCACACCAACCACAGCCCGTGGGACGTCCTGCTGATCGGCGGGGCCTCCGGGCTCGGCAAGAGCCTCGCCGCCGCCCGACTCGCCGCTCGGCACGGCGCGTTCGTCGTCGAGTTCGACGACGTCGTGGCCGCCCTGCAGGCCGCGACCTCCGCCGCGACCCACCCCGGCCTGCACCACTTCGACGGCCTCGCCGACCCCGACGCGGACCTGCCGGCCGACCGCGTCCTGGAGCTGCAGATCGCCACCGCGCACGCCCTGGACGACGCGCTGCTCGGCGTCGTCCGCAACCGCCTGACCGTGGACGTGCCCGCGATCGTCGAAGGCGACTACCTCACCCCGGCCGCCGCCGCCCGCGCGGTGGCCGAAGCCCGGGCACGCGGCCGCCGGGTACGCGCCCTCTTCCTCCACGAGGACGACCCGGCCGCCATCGCCGCCAACTACGCCCACCGCGAGCCCGAAGACGGCCCCCAGCCCGCCCGCGCCACCGTCAGCGCCCGCTACTCCCACCACCTCGCCGCCCAGGCCCGCAGCCACCACCTGCCGGTGATCGCCTGCCGCCCCTACGACACCCTGGCGCAGCGCCTGGCCGCCGCCCTCTCCTGACGGCACGGCACCACGGTGGCTCCACCGCCGTATGCGCTCTCGGGTGCGTAGAGTCGGTGCAACATGATCAAACAGGGGAGCGGGCCGGCGTGCACGACAAGATGTTCGAGCTGATGGACGAGCAGCGCCGCACGAACGGGTTCCGGACGCTCGGCGAGATGGCCGTCCTCGCCGAGACCAACACCGTCTTCGATCCGTTCTCGACGCTGATCGCACGCGACGCCGAGATCGGGGAGGGCAACACCTTCTTCCCCGGCGTCGTGGTGCGGTGCGACGGCGGGACGTGCTCCATCGGCAGCGGCAGCACCTTCCACCCGTCGACGCTGCTGCTCGCGGCCGACGGCGGACGGATCGTCGTCGGTGACGGGTGCTCCCTCGGCCCCGGCGGGGTGCAGATCAAGGCCAACCAGCCCGGCTCGCTGCTCTCCGTCGGCGACCACGCGCGGCTGCTCAACGGCGCCGAGGTCGTCGGCTCCAGCGTGATCGGCGACGGCGCCCAGGTCATCGGCGCCATCTCGGCGCAGAGCGTCCGGCTGGCCGGGGGCGACGACTTCACCGGCCCCGACCCGGACCGCCGCGGTGCGGTACTCAAGGGGTCGGGACTCGCGCGGGGGATCCGGCTCGCGGTCGGCGACGTCGTCAACGGTCTCGGCGACTTCGCCGCGGCTCCCGTCGAGCGTCAACTCGCCTACCACCCGCGGAGCAGGTGACGAGCGGCATGCCCACCGGGCCCGCCGACCGCCCGGGGGCGGGATGCCCCCGGGCAGCCCGACCGCTCAGTCGACCGGGTGCGCGGCGAGGTCGACCAGGTCGAAGCTGCGGTGGCCGGTGTCGCAGCACATCATCGGCTCCAGCGGCTGCTCCTCGGTCTCGGGCAGCTCCTGCAGTTCCAGGACGGTGCTCTCCATTCTCACTCCCCCTTTCCGTGGCTCGGGTGGTGCGGGCCCGTGGCCGGCCGGTCGACCAGCCACGATCGGGGGCCGCCGTGGTGACGGCGGAGCAGGAGGTCGAGCACGCCGCCGAGGCCCACGTTGTAGGCGGCGGTGACCTCGCGCAGGGTGTCGTCGGGGACCAGGTACCGGCCGTCACGGCGCGCGGCGCGCAGGGTGATGGCGTGGACGAGCGCGTCGGCCCGGGCGAGGTGGTGCTCGTCGCCGGTGGCGGCGTGCAGGTCGAGGAGCAGTTCGGCGTTGCCCGCCAAGCCGTGGCAGGTGCCCGGCCCCAGGCGGTGGCGGTCGCGGTGCACGGCGACCGCGGCGCCCTCGGCGTGGGCGAGGTGGCGCGGGTCCCCGGTCTCCTGCCACAGGCGCAGCAGGAACGTGCCGATGCCCGAGGAGCCGTGGCACCAGTAGTTCAGGCCGGGGCGTTCGGTGCGGCCGGGGCCCTTGGGCCAGTACGCGGCGCCGTCGCGCCACTCGGTGAGCGCGCACAGGGCCTCGCCGCCGCCGAGGGCGATGTCGGTGAGCTCGGGCCGCCCGAGGTCGCGGCCGGCGGCGAGCAGGAAGGCGGCGTTGCCCGCGACGCCGTGGGCGAAGCCGTAGGTGGCGGAGCCTGCGAGTTCGGCACGGACCGGCGGGCCGAGGGGCCAGTCCACGCCGGGTGCGGCCGCCAGCAGGCGCAGCAGTCCGTCCGCGCACCGGGCCGTCCGGTCGGCGAAGTGCCGGTCGCCGGTGCGGTGCCACAGGTGGAGCTGGGCGAGGCCGGCGCCGGCCAGGCCGTGGCACACGTCGGTGGCGGCGGAGTCGAGCGGGATGCGCAGGGCGTAGGCGAGGGCCCGGTCGGCGAGGCGGCCGTCGTCCAGGGCGGTCGCCGCGTCGTGGAGGGCCCAGGCGGTGCCGGAGCGGCCGAAGTAGAGGCCGGGCAGGACCCGGCTGGGCTCGGTGAGCCGCTCGTCCAGCCAGTCGGCGGCCTCGCGCAGTGCGGGGCGGGCGGCTTCGTGGCCGCAGCGGACGGCCCGGGTGAGGACGGCGAGCACGCCGGCCGCGCCGAACTGCACGTTGCAGGGGTCGCCGTGCGGCAGGGACCTCGGGGCGGGCCAGAGGTGTTCGGCGTAGCGGTCCATGGTCGCGGCGAGGTGGGCGAGGCCGTCCTCGATCAGGCGCTCGGGCGTCGGCTCGGGCGTCGACTCGGGCGTCGGTGAGGCCGTGGGCGGGGCCGGGGCCGGGGCCGGCGACGGCCGTGCGTACGGGCGGTGGTCCTGGGCGAGGTACTCGGCTGCCCGGGGGAGCGTCCAGCGCGTGGCGGGGGCCGCCGTGAGGCCGGTGACCACGGGGGCGAGGCCGCGCAGGGCGCCGTGGTCGGCGGCGGCGACCAGGGCGGCGAGCCGCTCGCCCGCCGGTCGGGCCGGTGTGCTGTCGGCGGCGAGCACCGGGCTGATGCCCGTGGTCGCGTGGAGCAGGGTCACGCCGAGGCTGAAGCAGTCCGCCTCGGGGCCGGGGGCCGGGCGCGGCGCCGGTCCGTCCGCGGAGCCGAGGTGCTCGGGGTCGGTGAATCCCGGTGTACCGGCGGGGTGGACGGTGGTGCCGCGGCGGACGGCGAGCTCCAGGTCGACCAGGACCGGCCGGTCGTCCGGGGTCATCACGACGTTGCCCGGCTTGAAGTCGCGCAGCACGAGCCCCGCGGCGTGCACCTCGGCGAGCAGCCGCACGAGGTCGCGCGCGAGCCGCCGGGCCGCCGGTGCGGGCACGTGGCCGTCGCCCCGTTCCAGGTGCTCGGCGGTCCACTGCTGGAGGTTGCGGCCCGGGACGAGCTCCTCGGCCAGGAACAGGTGGCCGCCGGACTCGAACAGCCCCAGTACCCGGGGCGTGATGCCCCGGGGAGCGAGTTCCGCCAGGACCTGCGCCTCGTGGCGCAGCCGGTCCCGGGCGTCCCGGCCGTCCTGGTCGGCGGCGACGTGCGGGCGGGCCTCCTTGAGGAGGACGCGCTCGCCGGTGCGGGTGTCCTCGGCGCGGTAGACGCCGCCCCGGTTGGAGTGCCGGACCGCCTCCTTGACGAGGTACCGGTCGGCGAGCAGGACCGGGCTGCCGCGGCGGCGGGGAGGGGCGGAGGTGGTGGTGGCCGGGGGCCGGAACGGGTCCTCGGCCCAGGGCGGGGGCGAGAACCACGGGTGGCGTTCGTCCGCGCACACGGTGCCGTCCGGGGCGGTGAGGCGGCCCTCGTAGAACCCGTCGTCGTTGAGCACCCGCGGCCGGGCGAAGCACCCGTAGCGGTAGTGCACCACGCTGTCCGGCCGGTAGCGGCGGTCGGAGAGGATGGCGGGGCCGGGCATCCCGGCGGTCGCTTCGTGCAACTCGCGGGCGATGACGAGGAGTTGGCCGTCGTCGACGGGGTAGGCGGTGAGGAACTTGCCGGACTGCGCCCGCGGTGCCCGGGTGCCGGTCAGCTCGGCCGTGACGCGCGGGGAGGCCGCGAACTTGAAGGCGCAGCCGTGCGCGATCAGCACCCGCCCCGCGCGCTCGATCACCTGCGGCGCCGACGCCAGGGTCGCGGAGACGTGGAGCTTCCAGCCCTGGCGGCGCGGACGGTGGTGCGGTGGGGTCACCATCAGCCACGGTTCGAGGTGGTGGACGCGCCAGTCGGTGGTCGGATCGGACCGTTTCAACAGCTCTGCGAGGACTGACCGGTAGGGCGAGAGCACGCCGTGGATTCTATCGGTGCTTCGGAAAAAGACTATCCCGCAAGGTAATTGACGGATTATCAGAAGCCAAATCCAGCCTCCTCGACGTCGGAGTTTCCGCCGGGCGTGCGTGATCCGCGCCACATCGTGCAACATGCTTGGTCCGTCAGTGACTCTCAGAACCAGGAGAGTTGTCGTTCGAGGACGGGGTAGGCGGCGTGGGCCAGAGGCGGAGTGGTGGACGGGTCACCGGCGGCGCGGCGGAACGCGGCGCGGCCGGGAGACGGTCGCCGGCGCTCATCGTCGGCCGGACGGTGGCGTGTTCGGTGGGGCTGTCGGTGTTCGCCGCCAGCGGCGTGGTCTGGTACGAGTACACGTCCCTGACCGACGGGATGACCACGTCCAACGCGATCGCCGAGACGAAGAAGGACGCCCCCAAGCACCTCGACAACTCGGTGAACCTGCTGCTGATCGGCCTGGACAGCCGCAAGAACATGGACGGTTCGGACGTCGACCCGGCCATCGTCCAGAACGAGCTGCACGCCGGTGCCGACTCCAGCATCGGCGGCTACAACACCAACTCGCTGATCCTGCTGCACATACCGGCGAACGGCGGCAAGGTGCAGGCGGTCTCCGTCCCCCGCGACGACTGGGTGATGACCTACAACGGCGACGGCTCCGAGATGGGCATGGCCAAGATCAAGGAGGCCTACGGCAACGCCAAGGACCGGTTCGACAAGAGCTCCAGGGCCAAGGGGCTCAAGGGCGCGGACCTGGAGAAGGCCGGCCGGGACGCCGGGCGCGCGGCCACCATCCGGACCGTCCAGCGGTTCGTCGACCAGCCGGTGGACCACATCGCCGAGGTCAACCTGATGGGTTTCTACGACATCGCCAAGGCGCTGGAGCCGATCGACGTCTGTCTGACCCACCCGGTGGACGACCCGATCATCTCCCGGACGCCCGGCCACGAGGGCGGCGGCACCGGACTCAAGCTCCCGGCCGGGGTCAGCCACCTCAACGCCGCCGACGCGCTCTCCTTCGTCCGCCAGCGCCACAACCTGAACGACGGGCACGGGAATTCGGACGACTTCGCCCGCACCCACCGCCAGCAGGCGTTCATCTCCTCGGTGATGCACAAGCTCAAGCAGCAGGGCGTCATCGGCGACCTCGGCGCGATGCAGAAGCTGTTCGGCGTGGTGCAGAAGGACCTCGTCATCGACAACGAGTGGAACATCCTCGACTTCGCCCAGCAGGCCCCGGCGCTGACCGGCGGCAACGTCGAGTTCAACACCCTGACCTACGACACCGGCGGCAAGAAGGGCGACCCGCCGCAGGACGTCAACCTCGTCACCCCGGCGAAGATCCAGAAGGTGGTCAAGCAGGTCTTCGGCGGCGCCGACGCCGCCGCCCCCGTGGCGGCCCCGAGCGACACCCCGACCGGCAGCGCGACGGAAACCCCGGCCGCGCCCCCGGCCCCCACCCAAGCGGCCGCCCCGGCCACCGTGGACGTGTTCAACGCCTCCTCCGCCGCCGGGGTGTCCTCCGCCAACGAGGCCAAGGTCCTGGTCGGCATGGGCTTCAAGCAGGGGACGACCGGCCCGGCGCGCACCAAGTCGAAGACCACCACCGTGACCTACGGCAAGGGCGCCAAGGAGGCCGCCGACCAGATAGCCGCCCGCTACGGCGTCACCGCCACCGAGTCGGCCTCGGCCGGCGTCGGCCGGGTCGTGGTCACGCTCGGCACGTCCTTCGACGGCGTCGCCTCCGACCGGCCCGCCACCCCCGCCACCGCCCCGAGCGACCCGGCCGCCAACCTCCCGATGCAGGGCCCCAAGGTCGACGCCCAGTCCGACGGCGGGATCCCCTGCGTCTTCTGAGGTCCCGCGGTTCCGACGCTCGGCGCCGGGCCCGCCGCATGGGCCCGGGCGAGTCCGGGGCCATGCGGGTCGTTCGGTGTGCGGCTGCGGCTGCGGCTGCGGCTGCGGCAACGGCTACGGTTACGGCACTATCGGCACTGGCCGGTGCGCGGGCCGGTCGTCGTGTTGTCGGCCTGGCGGAGGTCCGGTGTGTTGCCCTCGCAGCGCAGCGGGCCGGTGACGGTGTTGGCATCGACGACGGCGACGGCGCCGCTGTTGCCGGTGATCTCCACGGGGCCTGTGACGGTGTTTCCGGCCACGTCGACGCCTCCGGTGCCGGCGTCCACCGTCAGGCGGCCGTGGATCTCGTTGCCGGCGCAGCCGTTGGCTTCGACGGCCGACCCGATGCGGACGAGGCCGCTGCTCCCGTGGACGGTGACGGCACCCGCCGGCGTGGATCGGCAGATGGTGAGCGCGAGGGCCCCGTCCGCCGACAGCTTCCCGTGGATCTCCGCCCCGGAGACGGCCAGTGCGCCGCCCGGCCGGACGGTCACCGGGCCGTCCTGGGTGGCGCCCGCCGCCAGGGCCCCCGCGTGCCCCGAGGCGACGGGGAGCGGGCCGGGGGGGGGCGCCGGCGCGCCCGCCGTGCGGAAGACCGCCGGCGCGTCCGCCGCCGGTGCGCTGCTCGGCGCGTGGCCCGGGTCGCCGCCGTACGTGGCGGTGACCGGGTGGCTCCCGGGCTGGAAGGCGGCGGTGGTGAAGCTCGCGCGACCGTCGGTCAGCGGCACGGTGGCCAGCGGCGCCGTTCCGTCGGAGAACGTGACCGTCCCGGTCGGCGTGGGCGCCTCGGGGTCGGCCGCGGCGACGGACGCCGTGACGGTGACCGGGTGGCCGAACAGCGGCGTCGCGGTGTCGGCGGACACCGCCGTGGCGGTGTCGTACCGGTACGAGACGACGGCCCGCCCGCCGCCGTGGTTGACGCCCTGGAGCAGCGCGACACCCGTGGCGTCCGGGGCGGCGTAGCTGCTGCCGCCGCCCCCGCCGGCGCCGTAGAGGTTGCCGGGGTTGCCGCCGCCGGAGCCCCCGGCGCCGCCGAAGTAGCCGCCTCCGCCGCCACCACCGCCGTTGCCCCCGCGGGCGCCGTTGCCGCCGCTCCCGCTGTCAGGGTTGCACTGGCCGGTCGTAGTCGCCGCCGGGCGTGCCGGGGCCGCCGAGGGCGGAGTTGGGGCTGCCCGTCCCGGGGGCGGTCCGGCTCCCGCCGCCGCCCGCGACGCCCGAGCCATCGGGGCCGCCGCCCTGGCCGCCGGGCTCGCCGGCCGGGCCGCCGCCGTTTCCGCCGTGCAGCAGCGGCCCGCCGTTGCCCGCGCCGCCACCGCCGCCCGCGACCAGCACCCGGTCGCCGGCGCCGAAGGCACCGGTGCGGACGTCGGAGCCACCGCCGCCGGAGCCGCCGCCACCGTGCGCGCCGCCGCCGCCCGTCCCGTGGCCGTACCCGCCCGGGCGGGCGAACTCGCCGTGCCGGGAGCTGCCGGGGACGCCCGCCGCGCCGAGGGTGATCTGCAGGGTCTGGCCGGGGAGCACTGCCAGCGTCGCGCGGGACTCGCCGCCGAGGCCGCCGGGTGCGCCGGTGTTGGGCGGGTTGGGGAGGACGTAGCCGGCCGCGCTGCCGCCCTCGGCGCCGAACAGGTCGACGGTCACGGCGCTGACGCCGTTCGGGACGGTGAAGGTGTCCGTGCCCGCGGCGGTGTACGTGCAGGCGGGCGTGGCGGTGGTGAGGACTCCGCCGGTGCCGCAGGGCGACCCGGCGGGGGCTGCGGACGCGGGGGACGCGGCGGCGGGGACGAGGGCGGCGGCGAGCAGGCCGGTCGCACCGGCGAGTGCCGTCAGGGTGGATCTGTTCATGAGGGCACAGCCTGGTGGCGGACCCGCCGGTAGACCACTGGTGATCCACACGGTGCGCGGGCTTCCCGGTCGGGTGGCCGCACAGTCGGGCCGGACGGAAGGCCGAGGCCACGGGTTGTCAAAGAAACGGCCAAGTCCCTCAACAAGCTGTTGACGGACTCCGGCGGCACCTCTACCTTCCTCGACGTCTGGCGGAATTACATTTCCGCATTGCGGAATGATGGCCATCATGCTGCGCGCCCCGCACACTCCTCCCCGACCCGGAGAGACCTCGGATGCCTAACACTCCCGATACGGGCAACACGGCCTGGCTCATGGCCAGTACGGCCATGGTGCTGCTGATGACCCCCGGCCTCGCCTTCTTCTACGGCGGCATGGTCAAGACCAAGCACGTGCTGGTCATGCTCAAGATGAGCTTCGTCTGCCTGGCCCTGGTCACCATGCTGTGGCTGGCGATCGGCTACAGCCTGGCCTTCGGCAAGGACGTCGGCGGCCTCGGCCTGATCGGCTCGCCCGCGCACTGGATGATGCACGACATCGGGATGAACAGCCTGAGCGGCTCCATCCCGACCGTCGTCTTCTCGGCCTTCCAGATGGCCTTCGCGATCATCACCGTCGCCCTGATCAGCGGTTCGATCGCGGGCCGGGCGACGATGCGCGGCTGGCTGTGGTTCGTGGTCGCCTGGACGCTGTTCGTCTACGTGCCCATGGCGCACTGGGTGTTCGCGCCCGACGGCTGGATCACCGCGCACCTCGGCGCGCTCGACTTCGCCGGCGGCATGCCCGTGGAGATCAACTCCGGTGCGGCCGGCCTGGCCGTCGCGATCGTGGTCCGCAAGCGCAAGGACTTCGAGCGCGAGACCATCCGCCCGCACAACCTGCCGCTGGTCGTGGTCGGCCTCGCGCTGCTGTGGTTCGGCTGGTTCGGCTTCAACGCCGGGTCCGCCCTCCAGACCGGCGGCACCGCGCCGATGGCCTTCCTCAACACCCAGCTCGCCGCGTGCGGCGCGATGGTCGGCTGGCCGCTGATCGAGAAGTGGCGCCTCGGGCACGTCGAGATGCTCGGCGTCGCCTCCGCCGCCGTGGCCGGCATGGTGGCCATCACCCCGGCCTGCGGCGAGGTCTCCCCGGTCGGCGCGCTGGTGATCGGCTTCGTCGCGGGCGTGGTCTGCGCCTTCGCGATCAACCTCAAGTACAAGCTGCGCTACGACGACACGCTCGACGTGGTGGGCGTGCACGGCTGGGGCGGGATCGTCGGCGTGCTGGGCATCGGCCTGTTCGCCACCTTCCAGATGAGCGGCAAGAAGGGCCTGTTGTACGGCGGCGGCGTCGACCTCCTGTGGCGTCAGGCCGTCGGCGTCGTGGTCTGCGCGGCCTTCTCGTTCGGCGTGACGTGGCTGATCGCCCAGGTGATCGAGAAGACCGTCGGCTTCCGGGCCGCCGAGGAGTACGAGCACGTGCCCGGCGCGGAGGAGGAGCAGGCGTACGACGACGAGACGATCGCCGAGATCCGCCGGCGGCTGACCGCGGCCCGGGTGCCCGTCACCGTGGGCGCGAGCGGCGCGGAGGCCGGTTCCAGCACGGTGGACGCCGAGCTGCTGGCCGAGCTCCGGCAGGTCCTCGAACGGCGTGAGCAGGAGAAGTGATGCCCCAGAGCTTCGACACCGGCAACGCCGCCTGGCTCATCATGGCCGCCGCCATGGTGCTGCTCATGGCGCCCGGACTGGCGTTCTTCTACGGCGGCATGGTGAAGACCGGCCAGGTCATCGCGATGCTGAAGATGTGCTTCGGCTGCGTGGTGCTGGTCGGCATCATCTGGTTCGCGCTCGGCTACAGCCTGGCCTTCGGCCACGACGCGGGCGGGCTCGGGGTGATCGGCGACCTCGACCACGTCTTCATGTCCGGCGTCGGCCTGACCAGCCGCACCGGCGACACCCCGACGGTGACCTTCTCCGTCTTCCACATGTCCTTCGCCATCGTCACGGTCGCGCTGATCAGCGGCTCGGTGGCGGGCCGGGCGAAGATGAAGGGCTGGCTGGTCTTCGCCTCCGCCTGGACCCTGCTGGTCTACGTCCCGATGGCGCACTGGGTGTTCGCCCCGGACGGCTGGGTCGCCGCACGGCTCGGCGCGGTCGACTTCTCCGGCGGCACGGTCGTCGAACTCGCCTCCGGTGCGGCCGGGCTGGCGCTGGCGGCGGTCGCCGGACGGCGCGAGGACTTCGAGCGCCAGCCGATCCGCCCGCACAACCTGCCGCTCGTGGTGATCGGCCTCGCGCTGCTGTGGTTCGGCTGGTTCGGCTTCAACACCGGCTCCTCGTTGGGCGTGCCCGGCGCGGCGGCGATGGCCTTCGTCAACACCCAGTTCGCCGCCGGCGCGGCCATGGCGGGCTGGGCGGTGACCAGTTGGTGGCGCACCCGCCAGGTCGGGCTGCTCGACATCAGCATGGGCGCGGTCACCGGCATGGTCGCGATGACCCCGGCGGCCGGCGACGTCACCCCGCTATGGGCGTCGGTGATCGGCTTCCTGGCCGGGCTCACCTGCGCCTTCGCGATCAGCTGGAAGTACCGCTTCGGCGTCGACGACACCCTGGACGTGGTCGGCATCCACGGCTGGGGCGGCCTGTTCGGCATGGTGATGGCCGGCCTCGCGGCGACCGGCGCGATGACCGGCAAGAAGGGCCTGTTCTACGGCGGCGGCTGGGACCTGCTCGGCAAGCAGCTGGTGGCGGTGCTGGTGATCGGCCTGTTCTCGTTCGCGATGACGGCGCTGATCGGCAAGGTCGTCGACCGCACCGTCGGACTGCGCCAGTCGCACGCGGCGGAGGAGCACGAACAGGTCTACCAGAACGACTGGGACGTCCAGTTCAAGGAGATCGCCGACGCCCTGCGCGGCAGCGGCATCGACGAACGCGGCCCCGAGCACGACCCCAGCGCCCTGCTCGACCAGGTCCGCCGCATCCTGGCGGCCGACCCGGAGCAGCTGCGGGAGTGACGGCGTGCACCCGCCGGGCCACCGGCCGTTCCGACGGTCGGCGGCTCGGTTAGGGTGATCATGTGACAGGGGGACTGCGGGGTACGCGGGAACGGTGGCGGGCGCAGCCGCGCTGGGTGCGGTGGGTCCTCGCGGCCCACCTGACCGGCTTCCTGGAGGGCACCACCGCCCACGCGCTCGACCTGGTCAGCGGCGGGATCCACGTCTACGCCTCCTTCGCCCCGCTGCCGCTCCAGGTGTACTTCGTCGCCCTGGTGGTGCTGGATCCCCTGGTCGCCGTGCTGGTGGCACTCGTCCGCCCGGCCGGGGTGCGGCTGGGCCGGGCGGTGATGGCGCTGGACGTCGTCGCCAACTGGATCGTCAACTGGCCGCAGCTGCGGGAGGACCCGGCGTGGCTGCTGCGCCCGGTCGGGCTGCTGCCGATCACGCTGTTCGGCGCGTTCGTCCTCGCCACGTCGGTGCCGCTGCTGCGGGCTCTGCCCGCACGTCCGCCCCGCGGGCCGTCCGGGCTGAATAGACTGGTCGGCCGCCGGTAGGAAAGGAATCCCCCGTGGGTGGTGCGGAACGTGAACCCGACTCCCTCGACGCTCGGTTGATCGACGCGGTCGAGCGGCTCGGGGACGCCGGGCGGGCGATGCTGCGGGACGCCGCCAAGCGGGAGGGGCTCTCCGTCACCCAGGCGCAGCTGCTGCTGCGGGTCACCTCCCCGACGGCGGGGCCGCAGAGCACCGGGAGTTTCGCGCGCTGGCTGGAGGTGTCGGCGCCGACCGTCAGCGATGCCGCCGCCGCCCTGGTGCGCAAGGGGCTAATGGAGTCGGTGCCGGACCTCGCCGACAACCGGCGCTCGTCCTGGGTACCGACGGGACCCGGTCGGGAGGTCGCCGAACGGCTGCACGGCTGGCGCGATCCGCTCACCGGCGGGCTGTCCGCGAGCGCGCCGGAGGACCGGGCCACCGCGCTGCGGGTCCTGCTGGAGGCGATCGCCTCGCTGAACCGCACCGGGCGGATCACCGTCGCCCGTACCTGCCTGACCTGCCGCTTCCTGGGCGACGAGCACCCGGACGGCCGGGCGGGGGAGTGGTGCGGGCTGCTGGAGGCCCCGCTCGGCGCGGCGGACCTGCGGGTCGACTGCCCGGAGCACGAGCCCGCAGCGCGCTGATCGTTCGTCAACTCACCCTGGACGGCTGCCGGGCAGGTCCTTGCGCCGCGCCTCGGTGCGTTGGTAGCTTCGCGGTAGTTAGGACTCCTAATTGGAGTCCACCGGTTCAAGGACCAGAGGACGGCCATGACGCCTGCGCCCATTCCCGGCTACCGCTACGACGACCCCGAGCTGCCCGGATCACCGGTCACCGGCGGCGACTTCGAAGGCCTCGCCGCGGCAACCCTGTTCTCCGACGCGGACGTCACCGCACTCAAGCTCGCCGGCGAGGTCCTGGCCGACCAGACCGAGCAGATCCTGGACGTCTGGTACGGCTTCGTGGGGGGGGGGGGCCCCCCCCCCGCCGCCCCCAACCCCACCACACCAAACACACACCGACACCCACACCCCACCGCCCACCCCCCCCCCACCCCCCCCCGC